>DATBKR010000273.1:0-4315 GCA_036555805.1 Hyphomicrobiaceae bacterium
CCGGCGACCCAGATCAGCAGAAGCCCGAGCAGCGGCCTGCCTGTGACCGGGAGACGCCCCGTCCAGTTGGGCACGGCGGTAAGCAGAAAGCCGGCGACGATCGCGGGCAGGTAGCCGTAGAGCAGCTCGTGCGCATGCCACTCGACCGGCGCGAAGGCGGTCGGCAGGCCGAGCGATCCGGCGAGCATGGGCAGCCAGATCGCCACGGCCAGCGCCGCCCAGATCGCGCCGAAGAGGAAGAACGGCCGGAAGCCATAGCTCAGGATGGCGGGACCCTCATAGGTGCGCATCTGCTCTGCCGTGGTGATCATGCGCGGACTCTGAGGTCCGTCGGAGACGGCAGCTCGACACCCGTGATCCGAGCCCGCGCGGCAAGGCGCGCCAGGTACTGGGCCACACCCGCGCGGTGCGCGCGCTCGGTGAGATAGCGGGCGATGCGCTCGCGCGCCAGGGCAAAGGGCAGCTGGCGGCCTGGAACCACCCGATCGAGGCGGATGATGTGGAGGCCATAGCGGGTCTCCACGGGCGTCGCGGTCGTTTCGCCCGGCGCCAGACCGATCAGCGCCTGTTCGAACTCGGGCGTGGTGTCGCCCCTGGTGAGCTGACCGAGGCTGCCGCGGGAGGACGCCGAGGGACAGGCCGAGTGGAGGGCTGCCAGCTCGGCAAAGCGCGCCGGCTCCACCTTGAGGAGGGCCAGCAGCCGCTCGGCGCACACGCACGCGGCGCCGAAGGCAGTGGGCTCGTCGCGCCGGGCGGCAATGAGGATGTGCGAGGCCTGATAGATGTCGCGTGAGCGGAAGCGGCCGCGGTTGCGGTCGTAGTAGCGCCGGCAGGTGTCCTCGTCGGCTTCGGGCACGCTGACTTCGCGCTCTACAAGGCCGCGGATCAGCGCCTCCTCGTCGGTCTCGCGGCGTCCGTCGCCATCGGTCTGCGGCGCGGCCGTCAGGCCCTGGCGGCGGGCCTCCTGCAGCAGAAGCTCACGCACGGCGAGGGCACGGGCGGCCTGCTGCCACGCGCACACCGGAGTCCGCTCGGGATGATGCTGGACCTCGCGGGCGATGGCGTCGTGCGGGATGGCCACACCGTTGACGCTGACGGTGATGCGCGGCACCTGGGCCAGCGCCGACTGGAGGGAGCAGCTCATCGGGATCACTCCGCAGGCTCTGCGGCACGGCGCCCGAGGCGGGGCCGTGCGGCCGGCCGGTCGGTGCGCACCACTTGGTAGCCGCGACGGCCGAGGTACCAGATCGGCGCGCTCCAGACGTGCACGAGGCGCGTGAACGGAAACACCAGGAAGATGGTGAGCCCCAAGAACAGGTGCGCCTTGAAGATCGGGTGCGCGTCGGCGACCAGCGTCCAGGCGTCGAGCCGCAAGGTCAGCACGCCTTGCGCCCAATTCATGAACTTCACCATCTCGTGGCCGTCGAGGTGACCCAGCGACACCGGGATGGTGGCAAGCCCCAGGATGAGCTGCGCATAGAGCAGCAGGAGGACGGCGATGTCGCCGAACGAGGAGGTCTTGCGGATGCGCGCATCGAACAGCCGGCGGTGAACGAGCAGCGTGAGCCCGACGAAGCAGCCGATGCCGGCGATGCCGCCGATCAGGATCGCCATCCACTGCTTGGCCGTGTGCGAGATGCCGATGGCGTCGAACACCTGGATCGGGGTCAGCAGCCCGACGAAATGGCCGGCGAATACGACGAGGATGCCGACGTGGAACAGGTTGGAGCCCCACATCAGCTGGCGCCGGCGCAGCAGCTGGCTGGAGCCGCTGCGCCAGGTGTACTGCTCGCGATCGAAGCGCAGCAGGCTGCCCAGCAGGAACACCGTGAGGCACAGGTAGGGGTACCAGCCGAACACGATCTGATTGATGGTGTCACGCATTGTGGGCCTCGTCGGGCAGGGCCCGGCCGTTGTAGGTGACGATAGGACGCTGCGGCTTCGGCGGCTCCGCGCCGGGCGCGGGGCGCCGGATCGCGCGGATCTTGGAAATGAGATCCTCCTTGCCGCATTGCGCCGCTGCGCCGGGGCCGAAGGTGACCTCCTCTTCCTCCCAGGCCGCATCGAGCGCGGCCAGATCCTCCGGATTGTCGTCGCGCTTGCCCAGCAGCGCCTCGACGATGGCGCTCTGCGGCCTTGTCCCGGCGAGAGTTAGAACGCACGAGAAGATGGAGGAGTAGGGCACTTTGCGCTTCTTCAGCCGCTGTCGGATGGCCTCCAGTATGTGCGCCGTCTCGGCGATGAGGCCGCGCGCCTCCACTTCGGACACCTCGGAGAGGAACTCCAGGAACAGCGGCAGGTGGTCGGGCAGCTCGCCGGCGCGGATGGCGAGACCGTTGCGCTCGTAGAGCGCCATCAGATCCACCATGGCCTGGCCGCGGTCGCGGCTCTCGCCGTGGACGTGCTCGAACAGGTTGAGGGAAAGCGAACGCGTGCGGTCGAACAGCAGGACATAGCGCTCCTGCAGGTCGTAGAGGTCGCGCGTGGCGATCTCCTCCAGCAGGCGGTTCAGGCGGTCGCGGTTCTTCCGCGGCAGCCGGCGCTCGGCATCGAGCGCGGCGCGCATCTCGGGGACCGCCGCCTGCAGCTCGGCGTTGGGATAGCTGAGCAGGGCGGAAAGGACCTTGAGCGTGCACTTCATGAGATGAACTCCGTGGGCGTGCGCGCCGTCTTATGGCGCGGCGTGCCGAACAGGCCCGTCTCGGTGCGTCCGTCCGAGCAGCCGTTGCCGAACGAGAAGCCGCACGAGCCCCTGAGGTCGTAGGCGTCCTCGCCCAGCTCCCGATGGGCGGTGGGGATCACGAAGCGGTCCTCGTAGTTGGCAATCGCCATGATCCCGTACATGTCCTCGATGTGTGCGCTCGTGAGGCCTACGCGCCGTGCGATGGCCTCATCGATGACGCCGTCGACGGTCTTGGCGCGCATGTAGGCGCGCATGGCGAGCATGCGCTCCAGCGCCAGCGCGACGGGCGCCTCGTTGCCGGCGGTCAGCAGGTTCGCCAGGTACCGGAGCGGGATGCGCAGCGAGCGCACGTCAGGCATCTCGCCGTCGCTGCCCATCTTGCCGGCCTCGGCTGCCGACTGGATCGGCGACAGCGGCGGGACGTACCAGACCATGGGCAGCGTGCGGTACTCGGGATGCAGCGGGAAGGCGACCTTCCACTCCATCGCCATCTTCCACACCGGCGATTTCCTGGCGGCCTCCAGCCAGGCCTCCGGCACGCCGTCGGCGCGCGCCTGCGCGATGACGCCCTCATCGTTGGGGTCGAGGAAGATCGACAGCTGCGCTTCGTAGAGGTCCCGCTCGTCGGGGACGCTTGCCGCCGCCTCGATGCGGTCGGCGTCGTAGAGCACGACACCGAGATAGCGGATGCGCCCGACGCAGGTCTCCGAGCACACCGTGGGCTGGCCGGCCTCGATGCGCGGATAGCAGAAGATGCACTTCTCGGATTTGCCGCTCGACCAGTTGTAGTAGATCTTCTTGTACGGGCAGCCTGACACGCACATGCGCCAGCCGCGGCACTTGTCCTGGTCGATGAGGACGATGCCGTCCTCCTCGCGCTTGTAGATGGCGCCTGAGGGGCAGGCCGCGACGCAGGACGGATTGAGGCAATGCTCGCACAGCCGCGGCAGGTACATCATGAAGGTGCTCTCGAACTGGCCGTAGATCTCCTTCTGCACACCTTCGAAGTTGTAGTCGGCCGAGCGCTTCTCGAACTCTCCCCCTAAGATCTCCTCCCAGTTCGGGCCCCACTCGATCTTCTCCATACGCTCGCCGGTGATGAGCGAGCGCGGTCTCGCCGTGGGGAAGGCCTCCAGCTCCGGTGCCTTCTGCAGGTGCTCGTAGTCGAAGGTGAAGGGCTCATAGTAGTCGTCGATCTCGGGCAGATCCGGGTTGGCGAAGATGTTGGCGAGCACGCGCCACTTGCCGCCGATCCTGGGCTCGATGCGGCCGTTCTTCTTGCGCCTCCAGCCGCCGTTCCAGCGCTTTTGATTCTCCCAGTCCTTGGGGTAGCCGATGCCTGGCTTGGTCTCGACGTTGTTGAACCACGCGTATTCCATGCCTTCGCGGCTGGTCCACACGTTCTTGCAGGTGACCGAGCAGGTATGACACCCGATGCATTTGTCGAGGTTGAGCACCATGGCAATCTGCGAGCGGATTTTCATCGGGCGTCCTCCAGGGTGGGCGCGACCCCGACATTGGCCGCTTCATCGGGAGCGGAGCTTTCGAGCCAGTCCACCTTCACCATCTTGCGCACGATCACGAACTCGTCGCGGTTGGTGCCGATGGTGCCGTAGTAGTTGAAGCCGTAGG
>DATBKR010000274.1:0-5615 GCA_036555805.1 Hyphomicrobiaceae bacterium
ACCGGCAGGGTGAGCGTCGGCAGGCCGAGGTAGTTGATCGGCCGCGTGAACTTGACGACGCGCGCCATCGCCGCCTGCACGGTGGGCCCGCCGCCCACGTCCAGCTCGGCGATGGTGGGCAAGGGATCGGCCAGCACCGGCAGGATCGCCACGTCGATGTCCCCGAAGGTCCGATCGAGCGCGCGCTGCAGGTACGTCCCGCGGGCGCGCAGGGCCGTGACGTGGTCCACGGCGGCGATGAAATGGCCCACCTCGGCGCGCGCCCGTACCTGCGGGCCGTAGTCCTGCGGCCGGGTGCGCAGGAAGGCCGCGTGGGCGGCAGCGGCATCGGGCAGCTGCACGATCTGCACCAGGTGGTCGAGCGTCTGCCAATCGGGGAACGCGCACGGTGCGCGTTTCAGCCCCAGCTTCTCCAGCACGCCCAGCACCCGTTCGACCATGCGCTGCACCTGCGGGTCGGCCTGCCCGGCCACCTCCTGGTCGAGGCCCACCTTCAGGCCCTGCACGGGATCGTCGAGGCGGGCCACGTAATCGGGCACCGGCACGGCCACGGCGGCGGGATCGCGCGCGTCGGGGCCGGCGAGCAGGCCCAGGCCGAGGGCCAGGTCCTCCACGTGGCGCGCGATCAGGCCGACTGTGTCGAGCGCGGGGGCGAGAGGCATGGCGCCGGCGCGGCTCACGCGGCTCCAGGTCGGCTTGATGGAGGCCACGCCGCAGCAGGCCGCGGGCAGGCGCAGCGATCCACCGGTGTCGGAGCCGAGCCCCATGGGGATGGCGCCGTAGGCGACGGCTGCGGCCGTCCCGCCCGAGGAGCCGCCGGTGATGCGCGCCGGGTCCCACGGGTTGCGCGCGTGCCCCAGCACGTAGTTGTGGCCGGTGGGGCCGTAGGCGAACTCGGTGAGATGCAGCGCCGCGATCTGCAGGGCGCCGGCGCCGCTGAAGGCGGCGATGGCGGTGGCGTCCCGCTCGGCCGGGGCGTCGGCGCGGATATTGGCGCCCCAACTCGCGACCTTGCCCTTGCGGTCGAACATGTCCTTGTGTGCCAAGGGCACGCCCGCAAGCGCACCGCCGGAATTGCCCGCGTCCAGCCCCGCGTCGGCGGCGCGGGCGGCGTCGAGGGCATCGGCCGCCTCCAGGGACGTGATGCAATGCGTCAGCTCATGGCAGGCGGCGAGGCGGCCGATGGAGGCCTTGGTGGCCTCCAGGCTCGAGACCTTCCTGTCCCGGATCGCCTTGGCGAGGGCGCGCGCAGAAAGCGTGGCCAGGTCGGTCATGGCTTAGCCCCGGGCTTCGCCGCCGCGACGAGCACGCGGCGGAAATCGTCGACATCGGCGCTGAACGGCAATTCCAGCGCCACCCGACCCGCGGTTACGGCCAGCGTCGCCGCGTGCGCCTTGGCGAGGGCGCGCCGCGCGGGCGGCATGTCCAGATAGGCCGCGGGCTCGTCCGCCGCCACGGCCCTCTTCGCAACATCGCTCGATGGATCGGCCATTGTCGCTCCGTGCTAAGCTGGCGCGCACCGGCACCGCGCGCGTTAGACTGCGTGCCCGCGGGCCAGATGAAATCACGGAGGAGGAGCGTCCCATGCCTTACGCCGAATCGCAAGGCGCGCGCATCTACTACGAGGAGACCGGCCGCGGCACGCCGATCCTGTTCATCCACGAGTTCGGCGGCGACTACCGAAGCTGGCGGGAGCAGATGCGTCACTTCGGGCGCGGCTGGCGCGCCATCGCCTGGAGCGCACGCGGCTATCCACCTTCGGATGCGCCGGCCGAGGAGACGCTCTACGGGCAGGACTTCTTCGACCGGGACGCCCTCGCCGTCCTCGACGCCGCGGGCGTGCCCAAGGCGCACATCGTCGGGCTCAGCATGGGCGGCTACACCGCGCTGATGCTGGCGGCCAAATACCCGGAGCGCGTGATCTCGTGCGTGGCGGCCGGCGCCGGTTCGGGCGCGCTCAAGGCGACGCGGACGCAGTTCATCGAGGAGTCGCTGGCGAGGGCGGCGGAGTTCGAGCGCGCGGGAAGGATCGACGCCGAGAACTACGGGCTGAGCGCCACGCGGGTGCAGCTGCAGAACAAGGACCCCGCCGGGTGGCGCACGTTCGTCGAGTACCTGGCCGAGCATCCGGCTCACGCCGCAGCCAGGACGCTGCGCACCGTGCAAGCCGGGCGCGCCTCGCTCTACGACGTGGAGGCCGAGCTCAAGGCCGTCGCCGCACCGGTGCTGCTGCTGGTGGGCGACGAGGACGAACCCTGCCTCGACGTGAACCTCTGGATGAAGCGCCTGATGCCCGCCGCCCGCCTCGGCCTGCTGCCCGGCGCCGGCCACGCCATCAACCTGGAGGAGCCGGAGCTGTTCAACCGGCTGGTGGAGCAGTTCATCGCCGAGGTGGAGCGCGGCAGCTGGCGGCCGCGCGACCCGCGCGCAACGCCGCTGCGCGTGTAGGGGTCAGACCCGCGGGTCTGACCCCCGGCACCAACGCGGTCAGCGGAAGGTACCTGCTTGAAATATCGGTTGCGGCATGGGGTCAGACCCGCAGGGTCTGACCCCGACTACAGCCGCGGGCGGCCGCCGCTGTTCTTGCCGAACCAGACATAGAGCATGGTGACGACGGCAGTCAGGATCATGGTGCCGAGGATGTCGGGCCGCAGAATGAATGCGTACCACAGATTGAACCCGTAGGCGTAGCTGCCCCGCGACATCAGGAACGCGTTGGCGACCACGATCACGAAGAAGACGGCTGCAGTCAGGCCGACGGCGGTGGCGATGTCGATGGCCCTGCGCATTGCTGGCGGCATGTGAACCCCCGTTGTTTTTCCTCCGCCTCCCAGGGCCATGCCGCGGCAATCCTGCCTGCGCCAGTCCCATACGTGGACCCCGGAGCGGTTTGTGGCCGCAACCTAAGCTGATTCGAGGCGGTGGGGTTGGACGTACACGTCGGGGTCAGACCCCTCGCCTCCATGCGCAGAGTCGAGCAGGAGCGCAGAAGCGAGGGGTCTGACCCCGTCAATACGTCAGCACAGCCTTGATGGCGGCGAGCTCGGCCTTGGGGTCGGTGTAGGCCTCGTAGGCCTGGCCGCCGGAGCGGCGATACCAGTAGCGGGCGTTGGCGGCGTCGCCCTCGATCTTGTGCAGCACCGCGTGCAGCCAGCAGAAGGCGGGATCGGCCTCGTCCTGCTGCGCGATCTCGTGCGCCCCGTTCCGGTCGCCGGCGAGCGCGAGGTCGACGGCGCGGATCAGGTCTTCGCGGCCTGCCATTTCTCCCATCCTTTCGCCCTGAGCCCGCAGGCCGGGCACTGGCCGCAGCCGCAGCCCCAGGCGTGGCGGGTGGTGCGGTCGGGCGTGTAGCAGGTGTGCGTGTGCTCGACGATAAGGTCGACGAGGCGCCGGCCGCCCAGCGCATCGGCCATCGCCCAGGTGCCGGCCTTGTCGATCCACATGAGGGGCGTCTCGATCGTCAAAGGCGTGTCCATGCCGAGCGAGAGCGACCTGGCCAGGCTCTGCAGGGTTTCGTCGCGGCAGTCGGGGTAGCCCGAGTAGTCGGTCTCGCACATGCCGCCCACCAAGGTGCGGATGCCGCGACGATAGGCGAGCGCCGCCGCGTAGGTGAAGAACAGGAGGTTGCGCCCCGGCACGAAGGTGTTGGGCAGGCCGGCCGCGGTCATCTCGAACCGGGCCTCGCGCGTGAGCGCCGTGTCGCTGATCCGGCCCAGTGGGGCGAGATCGATCGCATGGTCCTCGCCGAGCCGCGCGCCCCACTCCGGGCAGCCGGCGGCGAGGGCCTCGCGCACCACGCCCCGCTGGACAAGCTCGACCGCGTGCCGCTGGCCATAGCCGAACCCCACGGTCTCCACACGAGCGTAGCGCTGCAGCGCCCAGGCGAGGCAGACGGTGGAGTCCTGCCCGCCGGAGAACAGCACCAGGGCGGCTGTGTCGGTCATCGGCTCGCCGCGGCGATAGCTCTGGTTCACTGGGCGCCCCTGTGTGCTCACCGGATCGCGGCTGGGGTGCGCCATTTCAGCCCCGGAAACCGCGCGTAGTCGCGATCGCAGGTAATCCACTCGCAGTCCCACTCGATGGCCAGCGCCGCGAACCAGGCATCGGTGACGCGAGGGCCCGTGGTACCGGTCTCGTGACACAGGCGCCGGAAGATCTCCCAGTGCCGCCCACCGGGCTCGACCAAGTGGCAGTTGGGCTGGGCGAGCAGATAATCGCAGAATGTGAAGGTTTCGGCCAAACTGCTTGGCTCACGATACGTGCGTGCATTTGTCGTGACCCGCACCAGTGCAGCGAGAGCCAGCTTCGACAGCCCGAAGCGGACATCGCTGGCAACTACCGCCGTCAGCCACGGGTTGCAGACAGCGTGCTCGGGAGCGTCCTTGCGGAGGGCGTAGATCAGGACGTTGACGTCGGGAAGGATCACCTGAAGTGCTTGATGCGCTCGATGTATTCCAGGTCTTCCATCTCCTGGTAGTCCGAGAACCGCGTGAGATCGACGCCCGGCAAGAGCCCGCCCGTCGCTTGGCTGACCGGCAGCACGACGCGCCTCCGCTGCGCGGGCTTTTGCCGCTCATCCACCACGGCCCGGAGGCCATCCTCGATGAGCTGGGTGAGGGTACGCCCCTCCGCCGCCGCCTTTCGCTTGGCACGGCGTAATAGGTCCTCAGGAAGACGGACGGTCGTTCGCATGGGGCATATGTAGGCAAGAGACATATATATGTCAATGACGGCTGATGGATGTCGGCCGTCAAAAGGCCAGCCGCCCGTAGAGCTCCTCGACGCTCCAGAAGGCGCCGGCACCATAACGGGCTACGCCTATCGCACCGAGATTTTCTGGGACGCTGGCCGGTCCTGCCTGGCGTTCCGGGAGTCCGAGCGCCAAGACGCGGCGTTCGCCCAGAGCGGGTTCGTCTCGCTGCCAAGCTTCTCCGGCCACATCTATCTCGTGACCAACGAGCACGGGCAATACCGGCTCATTGTGGTGGGGCGACCGAGCATCAGAGGAGAGATGCACGGTATCCTGACCACGCTCCAGGTCGGGCGCGGCGCACATCTCATTCCTGTATCGACGCCGATTGCGCTGGTCCCCTTGGCGCGTCTTGAACAGGTTCACTTCGGCCGGATTCATGCCGGCCACACCGCGCATGCCGAATACACCGCGCTATTGAAGCGGACCTGGAAGAGTTCGCGCTCTTCCTGTCGCCATAGCTTGAGACGGACGTCTGGATCGCGGCTCAGCGGTTCAAGGCGGCGACCAGGGCGCTTGGGTTGCCGCCGTTCTCGGCGATGTAGTCCTCGAACAGCTTCTTGAGGAACGGGGTCATCCAGAAGCCGACCACCATGGCGTCGCGCACCTTGTAGGAATCGCCCTGCTTGGTCAGCAGCCAGCGCACCTCGTACTCGCTGCCGTCCTCCAGCACGATCTTGGAGTCCACCATGACGCCGTTGGCGCCGCGGATGCTCTCGTCGACCCACTCGACCCTGGCGATGGGGTATTTCGGGGCCTCGCTGGCCGCGTAGCGGCTGATGAAGCGCACCATGCCGCCGTAGTAGGTGACGCGGTCGGCGGTGGAGAGCTGGCTGCGGTAGGAGCCCAGGGAGTAGAGGCCGAT
>DATBKR010000275.1:0-2395 GCA_036555805.1 Hyphomicrobiaceae bacterium
CCCAGCAGCATGTGCGAGAGGTGGCCGAGGGCGATAGTGGCGAACGAAACCGAGCCGTCGTCGCGGCGCTGGGGGTTCCAGCCGCTGTCGATCCCCATCAGGATGCGGATCACGGCGCCGGTCTGGATCACCATCAGGATCGGGGCCATGAATGCGGAGAACACGATTTCGATCAAGGCGGAGAGGCTCATGCGCCTGGCGCCGCCGCAGCGTGCCCGCGTCTCCCCGTTGGCGAGCGCGAGGGCGAGGCCGAAGAATTTCGGCGCCAGCAGCACCGCCATCGTGATCCCGAACAGCTGCAAGGCGCGCGCGGGGTCGGTTTGCGGGAAGGCCGGCAGCAGCTGGAACTCGTTGGTGAAATATTCCGGCCGCACGTAGTGCGACTGCAGGACAAGCACGATGCCGACCAGCAGCTGCGCCATCCAGATCGGCGAGGCAAGATAGCTCATGATCCCGGTGGCGATGTGCTGCCGGCTCAGGAGGTTGAGCCCCTTGGCCGGCAGCACGCGTATGTGCTGCAGGTTGCCCTGGCACCAGCGCCGGTCGCGGATGGCGAGGTCGATCAGCGTCGGCGGGCTCTCCTCGTAGCTGCCCGTGAGCTGCGGCAGCATGTAGACATCCCACCCGGCTCGCTTCATCAGCGCGGCCTCCACGAAGTCGTGGCTCAGGATCATGCCGCCGAACGGGGGACGGCCGGCGAGGCGCGGCAGACCGCAGGACTCGGCGAAGGCATGCACGCGGATGATGGCGTTGTGGCCCCAGTAGTTGCCGTCGCCGTCGGACCAGACCGCCAGCCCGGTGCCGATCACCGGGCCGTAGAAGCGGGCGGCGAACTGCTGCAGCCGCGCGAACACGGTGTTGCGGTTGATGATCAGCGGCAGGGTCTGGACGATGCCTGCGTCCGGGTCGCTTTCCATCGCCGCGGCGAGCGTGACGATGGCGTCCGCCGTCATCAGGCTGTCGGCGTCAAGCACCAGCATGTGGTCGTAGGCGCCGCCCCAGCCGCCGACGAAGTCGGCGATGTTGCCGGCCTTGCGCCCGATGTTCCTGGGCCGGTGGCGGTAGTAGAGGTTCGCCGTGCCGGCGAGCTTGCGCCTGAGGTCCACGAAGACGCGCTCTTCCGCCATCCAGATGTCCGGATCGGTGGTGTCGGACAGCACGAACCAGTCGAAGGCGTGGGCCTGGGCGGCGTGCGAACCCGCGGCGATGTCCTCGACGATCGCCGCGAGTGCGCCGAACACGCGGGCGGGATCCTCGTTGAAGGCCGGCATGACGACGGCCGTGCGCCGCGTGAGTTCTGCCTCCGCCTGCGGCTTGCTGCGAGAGCCGGCGAGCGCCAGCAGGCCGACGGCGGCGTTCGTAAGCGCGAGGGAAATCCAGGAGAAGTTGACGACGAACAGGATCAGCAGCACCCATTCCAGTGTCGTCACGCCACCGACGGCGAGAACGCCGTACATCTCGCCGGCGCCATAGGCGGTAAGCGCGATGGCGCCGGCGAAGACGGCCAGACGGGCGAGCCGGACGCGCCAGCGCGAGCGGTGCGGGCGGGTCGGCGCCCGCGGCTTGTCGTAGCGGGAGAACGACTGCGTCGGCATCTCCAGCGGGCTGCGCTCGGGCATGGAGGCCAGCGCTTCCGCATCCGGAAACAGGTGGGCGGCGTCGGCGGGCTCGTAGGGATGCGGCTTGCGGAGAGGCGAGATCATTGAGTCCATCGGTAGATCCAGGTCTCGCTCACCTGAGCGGCATCCTGCTTCAGCACCATCCGCAACTCGATCAGCGACTGGCCGCTGGTGTCGAGGTCGAAGACCACCCGCATGCTGCCGTGCCTCGGCGTGCGATAGGTCCGCACGGAGGATACCTTACCCGCCGAGCACCAGATAACCGGGGCGATGGCCGCGGCCTTGGCGGCGTCGGCCAGCTGCTCGCCCTCGAACTGCACGAGGATGCGGGTTTTGCCCTCCTCGCCCGAGATGCGCCCCATGCGCGAGGCCGTGGCGATGGCGCCGTCGGGCCGGCTCGGCGGGCGCCAGCTCCAGAACTGGCGGCAGGCGAAGTTGACCTCGGCGCCGGCAGCGAGTGCCGGCTTCGGCCGCCAGTAGCAGGCGATATTCTTGTTGTTCTGGGAGGCGGCCGGGATCTCCATCAAGGTTACCTCGCCCGTGCCCCACTTGCCGATCGGCTCGATCCATACCGAGGGGCGGCGTTGCCATTCGTTGTCGTCGTCGAGGAACGCGGCGAAGGCGCGGTCGCGCTGGATCAGGCCGAAACCTTGCGGATCGCGGTCGACGAACGCCGAGATCTGCAGCCAGCCGCGGTTGGTTACCGGACGCCAGAGCCATTCGCCGCCGCCGGTCAGCATCTGCAGCCCGCCGGCCTCGTAAACCGCGGGCCGCAT
>DATBKR010000276.1:0-8223 GCA_036555805.1 Hyphomicrobiaceae bacterium
GCGCCGCGTTTTCGAGCGCTTCGAGAGCCGCACCCAGGGCTCCAAGCACCGCGGCGCGGGCCTGGGGCTCTCCATCGTCAAGAGCCTGGTGGAGCTGCACGGCGGCGTCATGGCGCTCGAATCGGAGCCGGGCCGCGGTACACGCGTCACCGTGCGCTTTCCCGAGAACGGCACGCCCACCTCGGCCCCGGTCGCGGCCGATCGCGCCGCCGCCCAGGCGTGAGGGCTGGCGCAGCGCAGGGTGCAATGCATGCAGTGGACGCGTGAGCTGGATGAGGCGGGCTGCGTTCGGCTGGCGGAACTGATTGCCCTCAAGATCCGCGTGGGCGACGCCATTGCCCTGAGCGGCGACCTTGGCGCCGGCAAGACTACGCTGGCGCGGGCCTTGATCGGCGCTTTGCTGGGTGAGAGCGCGGTCGAGGTGCCGAGCCCCACCTTCGCCCTGCAGCAGACCTACGCGACTCCGCGGCTCACAGTCGCGCATTTCGACTTCTACCGCCTGCCGGGCGCCGAGGAGGCGCGCGAGCTGGGCTTCGACGAGGCACTCGAGACCGGCGCCGCAATCGTTGAGTGGCCCGAGCGCGCCGCGGCGCTCCTGCCCGACAACCGCATCGAGGTCGTGCTGGCGGAGACCGCCGATCCCGACCGCCGCCTGGTGACCGTGCAGGGCCTCGGCACGGCCGCTGCGCGCGTCGCCCGCATCGGCGCGGTGATGGCGTTCCTCGACAGCCAGCCGGCCTGGGCCGGAGCGCGTATCGCCTATCTGCAGGGCGATGCCTCCACCCGCGGCTATGCGCGGCTGTCGCGCGGCGCCCGCACCGCGCTGCTGATGGACGCGCCGCGCCAGCCCGACGGCCCGCCGATCCGCGACGGCAAGTCCTACAGCCGGATCGCGTGCCTCGCGGAGGACATGGTGCGGCCGTTCGTGGCCGTCGGCGCGGTGCTCCGGGCGGCGGGCTTGAGCGCGCCGGACGTGCTGGCCGCCGATCTGAACGCCGGGCTCCTGCTGGTCGAGGATCTGGACGACCGCCTCTACGGCCGCGAGATCGCCGCCGGCGCCTCCCAGGCCGAGCTGTGGCGCACCGCCGTCGACGCCCTGGTGCACCTGCGCCGCGTGCCGGTGCCGGTCGAACTCGCCCTGCCGGACCGCACCCGCTTTCGGCTGCCGCGGCGCGACCGGGCGGCTTTCGAGGTCGAGATCGACCTGCTGCTCGACTGGCTGTGGCCCGAGATCAAGGGCGCACCGGCGCCCGAGACCGTACGCGGCGAGTTCCGGGCCATCTGGACGCCGGTGCTCGACCGCCTGCTGGCGCTGCCGGGGGGCTGGTTCCTGCGCGACTACCACTCGCCGAACCTCGTGTGGATGCCGGAGCGCCGGGGCGTGGCCAGGGTGGGCATCCTCGACTTCCAGGACGCCCTCGACGAGCACTTCGCCTTCGACCTGGTGTCGCTCCTGCAGGACGCGCGCGTGGACGTGCCGGAGACGCTGGAGCGCGAGCTGTTCGACCACTACTGCGCTGAGGTCGCGCTGCAGGAGCCCGCCTTCGACCGCGAGCAATTCGCGTGGGCCTACGCCGCGTTCGGCGCCCAGCGCAACACCAGGCTGCTCGGCCTGTGGGCGCGCCTCCTGCGCCGCGACGGCAAGCCCCAATACCTGCAGCACTATCCGCGCACCTGGGGATATCTGGCGCGCAATTTGCGGCACGGTGCGTGCGATGTCACGCTGGCGCCGCTGGCCGCGTGGTACGAGAGGCACTTCCCTGAGTCGGAGCGCGACAGAACATTGGTGCACTGAAGGGCGAACGCGTAGGGCGGATTAGCCGAAGGCGTAATCCACCTGCTGCACCGGGTGTCTCGGCGGATTACGGGCTTCGCCCTAATCCGCCCTACGGACTACGGACGGTATGGGGGACGCATGCCGACAACACTGACGACGGCGATGGTGCTGGCCGCGGGCCTCGGCACGCGCATGGCGCCCGCCAACGGCGTGCTGCCCAAGCCGCTGCTGCCGCTCGGCGGCAAGGCGCTGATCGACCACGTGCTCGACCGCCACGTGGAGGCCGGCATCGGGCGCGCCGTCGTCAATGTGCACCACAAGGCTGACCTGATCGAGGCCCATCTCAAAGGGCGGCATGCGCCGCGGATCGAAATCTCTGACGAGCGCAACCGGCTGCTCGACACGGGCGGCGGCGTGAAGCGCGCGCTTCCACGGCTCGGGCCCGGCCCGTTCTTGATCCACAACAGCGACTCGGTGTGGATCGAGGGCGTGGGGTCGAATCTCGGCCGGCTGTTCGAGGCCTGGGACGACGAGCGCATGGATTGCCTGATGCTGCTGGCGCTGGCTTCGCAGAGCCTGGGTTACCAGGGACGCGGCGATTTCGCCTTCGAGGCCGACGGACGCATCCGTCGCCGCGTGGAGCAGGAGATCGTGCCGTTCGCCTTCACCGGCGTCTCGCTGGCGGACCCGCGGCTGTTCGACGGCGGCCCCGAGGGAGCCTTCTCGCTCAATGCGGTCTGGGACAGGGCCATGGCGGCCGGCCGCGCCTTCGGCCTGCGCATGGAGGGAACATGGATGCACGTGGGCACGCCCGACGCCCTGGCGCAGGCCGAGCAGCGGCTGGCGAAGACGTAACCAATGTAGGTTGGGTCGAGCGTCAGCGAAGACCCAACATGTGTTGGGTCTGCGCTTCGCTTGACCCAACCTACGCCCCGGGCGCCCCGCAATGACGCATCGCGGGCACGTTTACACGGTCGATGCGGGCCGGCCGTTTCTGGCGGTGCTGGCGGAGAAGCTGCTCGCGGGCCAGCTGCCTGCCGACGGCGGCGCGCGGCCGGATGCCCTGGGCCTTGCCGATGTCACGGTGTACCTGCCCACGCGCCGGCCGGCGCGCGCGCTGCAGCACGCGTTCCTCCAGGCGGCCGGGGGCAGGGCGCTGCTGCTGCCACGCATCAAGATGCTGGGCGAGGGCGGCGAGGAGCAGGAGTTGCTCGCCGCCGCGGCCGGTGCCGACATCGGCTCCGAGACCGGTGCGGCGGGCGACCTGCCGCGCGCCATCAGCGAGCTGGAACGGCAGCTGGTCCTCACGACGCTGGTCAGCGCCTGGGACAAGAAGCAGCGGAGCAGGCGCGGCGGCATCGAGCCCTACCCGTCTGCAGGGGCTCAGACGCCGGCGCAGGCCGCCAGGCTCGCGCGCGAGCTGGCCCGCCTGATCGACGAGCTGGAGAAGGAAGGCATCGGCTTCGAGCGGCTGAAGCGATTGCCCGGCGATGACTACGCCGAGCAGTGGAAGCGCACGCTCGACTTCCTGGGGATCGCCCTGCCGTTCTGGCCGGCGCACCTGGCCGAGAACAACCTGCTCTCGCCAGTCGGGCGCCGCCGGCAAGCGCTCGATGCCGAAACGCGCCGGCTCAGGGCGGCGCCGCCGCCGGCGCCGGTGATCGTGGCGGGGGTGACGGCAGCAGATGCGGCGGCCGTGGAGCTGATCAGGGCCGTGCTCGCGCACCCCAACGGCGCCCTGGTGCTCCCGGCGCTGGACCGGACCCTCGACGACGCGAGCTGGGGTGCCATCGGCGAGCATCCGGAGCATCCGCAGTTCGGCCCGAAGCGGCTGCTGGACGACCTGGGCGTGTCGCGGGAGGACGTCGGGCCGCTGGGCGCCGGGAAGGCATCGGCCGTGCGCGCGGCGCGCTGGGCGCTGGTGTGCGAGTCCATGCGGCCGGCGGGCACGACCGAGCTGTGGCACCGGTTCACCGCCGCGGCTGACAAGCGCCTCATGGCCGAGGCGCTTGTCGGCCTCAGCGCGATCGAGGCGGAGAGCGCGCAGGAGGAGGCGGAGGCCGTCGCCCTCATGCTGCGCGAGACGGCCGAGCGGCCCGGCGCGACGGCGATGCTCGTGACGCCCGACCGGGCGCTGGCGCGGCGCGTCTCTGTGCGGCTGGCCGTGTGGGGCCTCGTCGTCGAGGACCTGGGCGGCGAGCCGTTCGCCAAGACGCTGCCGGGCACATTCCTGGAGCTGGTGGTGGCGGCAGCCGAGGCGCAGTTCGAGCCGGTCGCGCTGATGACGTTGCTGAAGCACCCGCTGTGCCGGCTCGGCCTCGGCGCCGGGGAGCTGGAGGCGGGCCGGCGGACGCTGGAACTCGCCTGCTTCCGCGCTCCCTACTTCGGCACCGGGCTCGACGACGTCGACGCCGCGCTGGAAGGCGTGCGGGCGCAACCGCGCCACCCTGAGGCGCTGCGCCGTCTGGCCTTCTCCGACTGGCGCGCCGCGCGCACACTGGTGCGGCGCCTGCAGCGCGCCTTCGCGCCGCTGATCGAGGCAATGGGCGCCTCCCGGCCGGTTGCCCTGCGCGAGCTGGCCGCGGCCCACTACGCCGCCGCCCAAGTTCTGGGCGAGACTGCCGACCGCGGCGACGGGGGCGTACTGCGCCAGGGCGACGCCGGAGAGTGGGCGGCGCAGCTGTTCGCAAGCCTGCTCGATCCCGGCGCGCCCGCGCCCGAGCTGGCCGGCGCCGACTACCCCGATTTCTACCGCACGCTGGTAGCCGAGAAGCGCCTGCGTCCGCGCGCCGGCGGCCATCCGCGCCTCTCGATCTGCGACCCCTATGAGGCGCGCCTGCAGCAGGCCGACCTCGTGATCCTGGGCTCGCTCAACGAGGCGACGTGGCCCAAGGCCGCCGAGCCCGGCCCATGGCTGAGCCGGCCCATGCGCGCGGCCCTGGGCCTGCCGGCGCCCGAGGAGCGCATCGGCGCAGCCGCGCACGACTTCGCGGCCCAGCTCGGCGCGCCGCGCGTGGTGCTGACGCGCGCGGCCAAGATCGACGGCGCACCGACCGTGCCCTCGCGCTGGCTGTTGCGCCTGCAGGCGCTGGTGAAGGGCATGGGCCTGTCGCTGGAGCCGGAGCAGCCCTGGCTCGCCTGGGCGCGGGCGCGCAACACCGTGCCGGCGCGACAGCGCCTGCGCGCGCCCGAGCCGCGCCCGCCGGTGGCGGCGCGGCCGCGCAAGCTCAGTGTGACGGCCATCGAGACGTGGATCGCCAACCCGTATGCCATCTTCGCGAGGCACATCCTGAAGCTGGGCGCGCTCGATCCGCTCGGCGTGCGGCCGGGCGCGGCCCTGCGGGGACAGGTGGTGCACGCCGCGCTCGGCCGCCTTACCCAGCGCTATCCGCGCGAGCTGCCGCTCAACCTGGCCGAGGAGCTGGCCGCCATCGCCCGGGAGGTGCTGGCCGAGTATACCGCGAACCCGCGCGTCGCGGCCTTCTGGGCGCCGCGGCTGGCGCGCTTCGCCGACTGGTTTGCGCAGACGGAGGATACCCGGCGCACCGGCATCAGGGAGGTGGTGGCGGAGACCGTGGGTGAGCTGGTGCTGGCGGCGCCGGCCGGGCCGTTCACCCTCAGCGCACGCGCCGACCGCATCGACGTGGGCGGGCTCGGGCTCGTCATCACCGACTACAAGAGCAGCCAGAACCTGGACCATCTGAAGTCCGGCGCAAAGGCGGGCCGTGCGCCGCAGCTGCCGCTGGAAGCGGCGATCGCCGCGGCGGGCGGATTCGCAGGCGTGCCAGCGGCGCCGGTTGCGATGCTGCGCTACATCTCCACCGCCGGCGGCGAGCCGCCCGGCCACGAGGCGGTCCTCGACGGCGATGCCGCCGCCATGGCGCGGGAGGCGCAGGACGGGCTGGAGCGGCTGATCGCCGAGTTCGACGAGGCGACGACCCCCTATCGCGCGCTGCGCCGAGCGCGCTTCAAGTACGACTACGACGCCTACGCGCACCTGGCGCGGGTTGCGGAGTGGTCCGCCGAGGACGAGGAGGAGGACTGACCCATGCCGCCCCTCTCCGGTTCCGCCGCCGGCGCCTCCGGTCGCGCGGAGACCCGCCGCAACCAGGCTGCCGCCGCCGACCCCGCGTCGTCGGCGTGGGTGAGCGCCAATGCCGGCACCGGCAAGACGCACGTGCTCACCCTGCGCATGCTGCGCCTGCTGCTGGCCGGGACGGAGCCCGCGCGCATCCTGGCGCTCACCTACACCAAGGCGGCCGCGGCGGAGATGGCCACGCGCGTGTCCGCGCGGCTGGCCGGCTGGGTGACGGCCGGCGATGCTGCGCTGACGGCAGCGCTGCGCGAGCTGCTCGACCGCAATCCTACGCCAGACGAGATGCGCCGTGCGCGCCAGCTGTTCGCGCTGGTGATCGAGACGCCGGGCGGACTCAAGGTGCAGACCATCCACGCCTTCTGCGAGCGGCTGCTGCAGCGCTTCCCGCTGGAGGCGGGCGTGCCGCCGGGGTTCGAGATCCTCGACGACTACACGCGTGACGCGCTGCTCGCCGAGGCCACCGATCAGGTCCTCACCGAGGCGGCCAGGGCCGACGCCGGCACGCCCCTTGGCGATGCCCTCAAGCGCGCCATCGCCTACGCCGCCGAGAGCAACTTCGATGCGCTGCTTGCCGACGCCCTTCGGCACCGCGATTGGCTCGGCGCGCAGCACGCGCCGGCGCTGCAGGTCCTGGCCGACGCCCTGCGGTATCGCGAGTGGCTGGAGGAGGCGGTGCGGCTGGACGTTGCCAGCGACGGGCTGCGGCTGGAGGAAGCGGAGGAGCTCTACCGCCGGGCGCTCGGCCTGGCGCCGGATGCCAATCTCGGGCGCACCGATGGCGCCCTGGCCGGCCTCCTCGCCGAGGCCCAGCTCCTGCGCCTGCGCGGCATCCTGGCCGAGGGCACCAGGAGCGACATAGCGGCGGCTGAACGCATCGACGCCGCGCTGGCGGCCACGGCCCACGCGGGCCGCATCGCCGCGCTGGGCAGGCTGTTTCTCACCGACGGCGAGCGGCGCAAGACGCTGATGACGAGAGGCCTCGCGACGCAGCATCCCGACGCCGCCGACCTGCTCCAGGAAACGCAGGACCGCTTCGTCGCGCTCCACCAGGAGCGGTGCAAGCTGCAGCTGATGGAGGCCACCCTGGGCCTGGTGCGGCTCGGCAGCGCCGTCATGCAGCGCTACAGCGACGCCAAGACACGCCATGCGCAGCTCGACTTCGACGACCTCGTAACCAAGGCGGCCAGCCTGCTGCGCAACTCCGAGAGCGTGGAGTGGGTCCTCTACAAGCTCGACGGCGGCCTCGACCACATCCTGGTGGACGAGGCGCAGGATACGAGCCCGGTGCAGTGGAAGGTCATCACCGCACTGGCCGAGGAGTTCTTCTCGGGGATCGGCGCGCACGACAAGCCGCGCACACTGTTCGCGGTGGGGGACGAGAAGCAGTCGATCTACAGCTTCCAGGGTGCCGAACCCAAGATGTTCGCCGCCCAGGGCGCCGCGCTGGGCAGACGCGCCGGGCTGGCGGGCGCGTCCTGGCGGTGCGTGCCGCTCACCTTGTCGTTCCGCTCGGTTGAGCCGCTGCTGGCGGCGGTCGATGCCATCTTTGCCGATCCCAGGCGCACGCCGGGGCTGGGGGCAGCCGCTGTGTGCCACGCCGCCGACCGCGCGGGGCACGCCGGGCTCGTGGAGATCTGGCCCACGGAGAAGCACCGGGCCGCCGACCCGGCCGGGCCCTGGTCGCCGCTGCAGGAGGCCACCGACGCCACGCCGTCGGTGTTGCGGCTGGCCAACCGCATCGCCGACACCATCGCCGGCTGGCTCAAATCGGGCGAAAGGCTGGCCTCGGAGGACCGGCCGGTACAGGCGGGGGATATCCTGGTGCTGGTGCGCAAGCGCGTGCCGTTCGCGCCGGCGCTGGTTACGGCGCTGAAGGCACGCGGCGTGCCCGTGGCCGGCGCGGACCGGCTGATGCTGACCGAGCAGATCGCGGTGCAGGACCTGATGGCGCTGGGCGACGTGCTCATGCTGCCCGAGGACGATCTGGCCCTCGCCGCGGTGCTGAAGTCGCCGCTGTTCGGTTTCGACGACGACGACCTGATGGCGCTGGCGCACGGCCGCTCGCAGTCGCTGTGGGCGCAGCTGCAGGCGCGGGCGGATGCCGGAGGCCGGCTGGCGGGGGCGGCCAGGACGCTGCAACGCTGGCGCGGAGAGGCGGACGTGGTGCCGCCGTTCGAATTCTACGCGGGCGCGCTCGACCGCGACGGCGGGCGCGCCCGCATGCTGGCGCGCCTGGGGACGGAGGCGGCAGACGCCATCGACGAGCTGCTGAACCTGGCGCTGGCCTACGACGAGACCGAGGCTCCCACGCTGCAGGGGTTCCTGAGCCGCCTGCGCCAGGGCCAGCGCG
>DATBKR010000277.1:0-3399 GCA_036555805.1 Hyphomicrobiaceae bacterium
GCCGGCCGCCATGGCGCCCGCCTGGATCACCAGCCCGGCCGCCTCGGGGATCGACATGAAGTAGCGGATCATGTCGGGGTGGGTGACAGTGAGCGGCCCGCCGGCCTCGATCTGGCGCCGGAAGCGGCGCACCACCGAGCCTGAGCTGTCGAGCACGTTGCCGAAGCGCACGACGGCGAACACGGTGCGTCCCCTGCGCTCGGCGGCGCGGGCCTGCAGCGCCATCTCCGCCAACCGCTTGCTGGCGCCCATGACGCTGGCGGGGCGCACCGCCTTGTCGGTGGAGACCAGCACGAACCGCTCCACGCCGCAGGCGAGCGCGGCATCGGCCAGGCAGATGGTGCCGAAGGTGTTGTTGCGCAGGCCGGCGACGGGATTGCGCTCCACGATCGGCACGTGTTTGAAGGCGGCGGCGTGGTAGACGGTCTCGACGCCGTTGTCTTCGACGGTGGTGCGCACCAGCGCCGCATCCAGCACCGACCCGAGCACCGACACGATCGCCGGCCGCCCGCCTTCGGACGATGCGCCGGACCTCTCCACGAGCCCGTGGGCATCGAGCTCGATTTCGTAGAGATGCGCCTCGCTCCGCTCGAACAGGACGAGCCGCCGCGGCCCGTGGCGCAGCACCTGCCGCACCAGCTCCGACCCGATCGAGCCGCCCGCCCCCGTCACCATCACCGACTTGCCGGCAATGTTGCGGGCGAGCAGGGCGGCATCGGGGGGCACGGGATCGCGCCCCAGCAGGTCCTCGGTGTCTACGGGCCGCAGGTCGCTCACCATGAAGCGGCCGGCGGCCATGTCCTCGATGGCCGGCAGCGTGCGCACCCGCATCTTGAGCGCCTCCAGCTGGCGCAGCGCCGCCTGCCGGTCGCGGCGCCGCGCCTTGGGCATCGCCAGCAGCACCTCGTCCACCGCGCAGCGCTGGACGAGCCCCGGCAGGCGGTCCGGGGGGTACACCTTGAGACCGCCGACGTACTGGCCGCGCAGGGTGGCGTTGGGGTCGATGAACGCAACCGGCTCGCAGCTGCCGGCGCGCTCCAGGGCCTCCAGCAGCTGCACGCCCGCGGTCTCCGCACCGTAAATGAGCACCCGCCGCGCCCGCTCCTGGCGCGCCGGCAGTTCCATCCCGGCACCCCTGAGAAACGTCGCCGCCGCCTGCCGGCTGCCCCAGATGAACGCGGTGGCCAGTAACGGATAGAGCAGCACCACCGAGCGCGGCACGCTGTAGACGCCCGAGAGATATACCAGGAGGCCCCAGTAAAGCCCGGACAGGCCCACCGCCGCCGCCGTCAGGGCCGCGCCGCGGGCGCCGATGAACCGTGTCACCAGGCGGTAGACGTCGAGCTGGAAGAAGGTGGCCACCCCGATGCAGGGCGCCGCGCCAAGCACCACGAACAGGTGCCACGTCGGGGGGAAGAACATCTCGCCCAGCCTGGCCGAAATCGCCAGCCACAAGGCGAGGTTGAAGAGGATGAAGTCGCTGACGGCAAGAACAACGCGCTTCTCGTGCCGGCTGAGGCCCACGAGCCACAGCGCCAAGCACCGCGCCTGGGTATCGAGCAGCGAGTTCCGGTGATGCTTGATCAACACCCTGACCGCGGCCCGGCGAGCCGCCTCCCCCGATGTTGGCGCGAGCAGCCTGGACGGACCGAATAAACCTCGGCGCGCAATATGTGAACACCACAATCCCAGGTATCAACAACCCTCGACGATCAAAGCATGCGCAATCGGGCCGCCTGGTACGGTGGGATTGCGCCGGCCAGGCGGCGCGGCCGCCCGAACCTCTCCGCCGCCCGCCGCGACCAATCCTTGGATGGACCACACCGCGCGTTGCGCCGCCGCCCGGCGGCCACACCGCGCCGCCAACTCGGGATGACGGCTGCGGCGCTGCAGCCTAGACTGCGGCGCGAGGGCAGCGGCAGCGACGCCTGACAACCAGGACGGGAAGACATCGAAATGCGCGTGGCAATGATCGGTGCCGGATATGTCGGCCTGGTATCCGGGGCTTGCCTTGCCGAGCTGGGTCACACAGTGATCTGCATCGACAAGGACACCGGCAAGGTCGCGGCGCTGGAGCGCGGCGAGATGCCGATCTACGAGCCCGGGCTTGCCGAACTGGTCGCCCGGAACGTGGCCGCGCACCGGCTGTCCTTCACCACCTCGCTGGCGGAGGCGGTCGAGGACACCGCCGCCGTCTTCATCGCCGTCGGCACGCCCTCGCGACCGGCCGACGGCCTGGCCGACCTCACCTACGTCTACCAGGCGGCCCGCGAAATCGCCAACGCGCTGCGCGGCTACGCCGTGATTGTGACGAAATCGACCGTTCCGGTGGGCACCGGCGACGAGATTGCGCGCATCATCGCCGACATCCGGCCCGACGCCGACCTGTCCGTGGTCTCGAACCCCGAGTTCCTGCGCGAGGGCGCCGCCATCCAGGACTTCATGCAGCCCGACCGCGTCGTCGTCGGCACCGACGATGCCCGCGCCCGCGAGGTCATGAACGAGCTCTATCGCCCGCTCGCCGACCAGGGCACGCCGATCCTGCTCACGGCGCGGCGCGGGGCGGAGCTCATCAAGTATGCCGCCAACGCCTTCCTGGCCACCAAGATCACCTTCATCAACGAGATCGCCGACCTGTGCGAGCAGGCCGACGCCGACGTGGAGGAGGTGGCGCACGGCATCGGCCTCGACCACCGCATCGGGCCCAAGTTCCTGAGCGCGGGCCCCGGCTACGGCGGCTCCTGCTTCCCCAAGGACCTGCTCGCGCTTCTCAAGGCGGGGCTCGACTTCGGCGTGCCGATCCGCTCCATTGAGACCATCATCTCCATCAACGACCAGCGCAAGCGCGCCATGGCGCGCAAGGTGATCGCCGCGTGCGGCGGCAGCATCAGGGGGCGCACCATCGCGGTGCTGGGGCTCACCTTCAAGGCCGAGACCGACGACATGCGCGAGTCGCCTGCCGTCTCCATCATCACCGCGCTGCAGGACGCCGGTGCCAGGGTGCGCGCCTACGACCCGCAGGGCATGACGCAGGCCCGCTCGATGCTCAATGGCGTCGAGTTCGCGCACGATCCCTATGCCTGCGCGGAAGGCGCCGACGCGCTCGTCGTCATGACCGAGTGGAGCGAGTTCCGCAGGCTGGACCTCTGCCGCATCAAGTCGCTGCTCAAGCGCCCGATCCTGGTCGATCTGCGCAACATCTACCGGCCGGAGGCGATGGCCGGGCACGGCTTCACCTATGTCAGCGTCGGGCGTCCCAAGGTGGCGGCCGGGACGTAGGGACGTAGGGTGCAATAGCGCGATAGCGAATATTGCACCGATCTGCGCGAGTCGAAGATGATGCCGGGTTCATCGGTGCAATGCGGCTACGCCTTATTGCACCCTACGTCCCGGCGTCGC
>DATBKR010000278.1:0-12650 GCA_036555805.1 Hyphomicrobiaceae bacterium
TCACCGATGTGACGGCGCAGGTGGCCGCGTGGCTCGCCACCATCGGCGCCCGCGACGGACTGCTCACGCTCTTCATCCGCCACACCTCGGCGTCCCTGACGATCCAGGAGAACGCCGATCCGGACGTGCTGAGCGACCTGACGGCCGCCCTGGAGCAAGCGGCGCCGCGCTCGGCGCGCTATCGCCACTCCGTCGAGGGGCCGGACGACATGCCGGCCCACATCAAGGCCATGCTCACCTGCGCCAGCCTCGGCGTGCCGGTGCTGGCGGGACGGGCCCAGCTCGGCACCTGGCAGGCGATCTATCTCATCGAACACCGCGACCGCCCGCACCGCCGCGAGGTCCTCCTCCACTTCCTCGGCACGCTCGCCGGCTGAGCGGCGCCTTCCCCTCGATCTTGGGTTCATCGGCGGTTCACTCAGGCTTGGGCACGCTTTCCTGCGGTCCGCTGCGGCCGGATTGCCCCGGCGCGGCGGGTGCGTGGGAGGAGGGCGCCATGGACGACGGTGGACGCGTGGCCGAGCGCGGATTGTCTGCCGAAGCCGGTATCCCTTTCGTCGTCGCCGAGGAGCTGGCCGGGGGCGGCGCCGGCCTCCTCATCATCGCGCTGTTCGCCTATGTGAAGGCGTCGTTGACGCGCATGCTGCGGGTGTTGGCGTGGCTCGTCAGGGGACGCGAGCACGCCGCGCGCGAGTTGGTGGATGCCGGCGTTGCTTCCTGCCTGTCGCTGAGCCCGCGGCTGGCTGGTCTTGCCGAGCGCGCGGCGGCGCAGGGACGGCCGGTTTACCTCGCGAGCCGGCGGTGCTCGCCCCTGCTGGAGGCGCTCGCCGCGCGCCATGCCGGTATCGCGGGTACGATCGTGGTGCCCCATGGCGTCGGAAGCGAACGCGGCGCGGCGCAGGCGCTGGAGCGGTTCCCGGATGGCTATGACGCGGTCGTGAGCAGGCGCGGCGCCATGAGCATCGAATGGCATGCTCCTGCCGGTGCGCTGACCCGGCGCCTTGTACCCGATGTCGACACCTCCTCCGTAGGTGAGGATCGCGGCGTGCGCGTCTCGGTGCTGCGCGAGCTGGCCAAGGCCCTGCGCCTGCACCAGTGTGTCAAGAATGCACTGGTTTTCGTGCCGCTTATCCTCTCCGGCCGGTTCACGCATGTGTCGGAGATCGGCGACACGCTGCTGGCCTTCCTGGCGCTCACCTCGGTCGCCTGCGGCACCTACATCCTCAACGACATCTGGGATGTGGCGGACGACCGCGCCCACTGGTCGAAGACGGAGCGGCCCATTGCCAGCGGTCGCCTCTCGGCCGCCACGGCGCTCGGCGTTGCCCTGGTGCTGATCCCCGCAGGTCTCGCGCTGGCCGGCCTGGTCTCCTGGCAGACGTGCGCCGTGCTGCTCCTCTACCTGGCGCTGACGCTCGCATACTCGCTCTATGTGAAGACCGTTCCCTTCCTCGACGGCTTCACGCTGGCAACGCTCTTCACCATCCGGCTCGGGCTCGGCGTGGTGGCGGCCGATGCGCCGCCCTCGCCGTGGCTGTTCGTGTTCTCGATGTTCCTGTTTTCCTCGCTGAGCTACGCCAAGCGGTACACCGAGATCAGCCGGGCCATCGCGCACAAGGCCTATGGGCTAAATGGGCGCGGCTACCGGCCGGTCGATGCCCCCATGGTGCTCGCCGTGGGCTTGTCGGCGGGCCTCGGTGCGGTCATGATCATGGTCCTCTACATCGTGGAGGAGGCGTTCCGCAGCAGCTTCTACGGCGCCACGGCCGGGCTTTGGGGGTTTCCACCGCTCGTCTTCCTGTTCGTCGTACGCATCTGGCTCGTGAGCGTACGCGGCGAGATGATGGACGATCCCGTAGCCTTCGCCGTCAGGGACAAGCCATCAATCGGCCTTCTTGGGCTGCTCCTCGTTTGTTTCGGAGTCGCTTGGCTGGGATAGCCGGAGACGGGGGATGCGGATCTTTTACTGGCTCGCGCTGGCGGGGCTTGCCCTGCTCGGCTCTGCGAGCCCTGGCGCGGCGCGCGTGCACGCGCAGATGTACTGCTGGGCGCTCGACTCGGAGCTTCCAATCTCCTGTGAGGGAGAGGACGAGGAGGACGATGGGGGCGACGAGCTGAAGGTGGGATCAGACCCCTCACCTCCTGCGTCTCGTTCTGAAATGCTGCCTCGGAGGCGAGGGGTCTGACCCCATCGACCTCAGTTGGCGGGCTTCGTCTGGGCCTGGCCCCCCATCTCCTGCTGGCGCTTGGCGAACAGGTTGGCGAAGTTGATGGGGTCGAGCAGCAGCGGCGGGAACCCGCCCTCGCGCGTCAGGTCGGCCACCAGCCGCCGCACGAACGGGAACAGCAGGGTGGGGCAGTCGATCAGCAGGAACGGCTCCAGGGCAGGCTGGGGCAGGTTCTCGACCTGGAACATGCCGGCGTAGGCCAGCTCCAGGTCGTAGATGGTGCCGAGCTTGTTGGTGGCTTCGGCCTTGAAGTTGATGACGCTCTCGAACGCGGCGTTGGAGATCTTGCCGGCGTTGACGTTCACCTCCACGCGCAGATTCGGTGCCTCGGCCCCGCCTTCGAGCAGCTTGTGCACGTTGGGGCTCTCGAACGAGAGGTCCTTGATGTACTGCGCAAGCACCCGCACCTGCACCTGCTGCTGCCCCGGGCTTGCGGGCCCGGGAGCTGCGCTGCCGCCGTTGCCGGTTTTGGTCGCGTCGGCCATCTCGCATTTGTCCTGAGTGGGCGGGCCGCGCCCCCCGCGCCGCCCTGATGGTGGGCGTGGCTAGCATACCCACGCCGGCCTCGGCAACGCCGTGTGGTGTCAGACCCGGAGGGTCTGACACCATCGCATCGGCTCACCGCGTCACGGTCCGCTCGAACTGGCGCAGCATGGCGTTGCCGCGGGCTACCGCGTCGTCGAGGGCCTGCTTGGCCGACTTCTTGCCGGCGAGCGCGGCCTCGATCTCCTCGGCCCATACGTCGCGCAGCTGTACCATGTTGCCGAGCCTCAGCCCGCGCGAGTTCTCCGTCGGCTCCTTGTTGGTGAGTTCCAGCAGCGGCGTTTCCAGGTAAGGAAACTCCTTGTAGTAGCCGGACGCCTTGGCCTTCGCGTAGGCAGCCTTGGTGATCGGCAGATAGCCCGACGCCTTGTGGATCTCGACCTGCCGGTCGGTGTCGGAAAGGAACGCAAAGAACTTGGCGACGCCCTTGTACTCATTGGCGCTCTTGCCGCCCATCACCCACAGCGAGCCGCCGCCGATGATGGAGTTCTGCGGCGCGTCGGCGACATCGGGGTAGTACGGCATGGGCGCGTTGGCGAAGTCGAACTTGGCGTTGGAGCGCACGTTGCCAAAAAAGCCCGAGGAGGTGAGGAAGATCGCGCACTCGCCCGACGTGAAGCGGCCCTCGCCGGTGTTGGTGCGGCCCGAGTAGTCGTAGGTCTTGTCCTTCTGCAGCTGGACCAGCGTCTCCAGGTGCTTCACCTGCAGCGGGCCGTTGAACTTGAGCACCGTGTCGAACCCGTCCATGCCGTTGGCCTTGGTGGCGAGCGGCAGGTTGTGCCAGGCGGAGAGCTGCTCAAGGTTCACCCAGGTGACCCAGGCGTTGCTGAAGCCGCAGTTGGGATGGCCGGACGCCTTGAGCTTCTTGGCGGCCTCGAACACCTCGGGCCAGGTCTTGGGCGGCTTCTCGGGATCGAGCCCGGCCTTCCGGAAGGCGTCCTTGTTGTACCACATCACGGTGCTCGACGAGTTGAAGGGGAGCGAGAGCATGTCGCCCTTGCTGGTCGAGTAGTAGCCGGTGATGGCGGACAGGTAGGCCTTGGGGTCGAACGGCTCGCCCGCCTCCTTCATCATCACGTGCACCGGCTTCACCGCGCCGGTGGCGGCCATCATGGTCGCGGTGCCGACCTCGAACACCTGCAGGATGTGCGGCGCCTGGCCTGCGCGGAACGCGGCGATGCCGGCGTTGAGCGTATCGGGGTAGCTGCCCCGGTAGCTCGGCACCACCTTGTAGTCCTTCTGGGACGCGTTGAAGTCGTCGGCCAGCTTGACGATGAGGTTGTTGTTGCCCCCCGTCATCGCGTGCCACCACTGGATCTCGGTCTGGGCCATGGCCGCGTCGGCAGCGAGCAGGACGCTGCCCGCAGCCAGCCAGCCCAGATATGCGTGTCTTCTCATGAGTGCCTCCCCGATCGCGTTCCAACGGACGCTTGTGCATCCCTCGCGTGACAAACGCGTGTCAACGCCCAGCGATTATGCTCCGGACTTGCGCTATGCGCGAGGGGGTGCCGGAACGCGGGTGGTGTCGTGCCGGGCGAGCGCGAGACCGGTACCCAGGGCCGCGCTCCGCGCTTTCCTTGTCCTTGGGTCCCGGATATTGCGCTTCGGGCAACTCGGGGATGACAGCTCTTCCTGTTCGGTCAAATCGATCCACCAATCGCGCCACTGTGGATTGTGCGCTTCGATTAGGTCGAGTTTCCGCTCAACGAATCGTCCGCTAGCCTACGATCTCATCTGGGCGGAAATTGAGCGCAATTTCTGTCGCCGCGTTGTCCACACTGTCGGAGCCATGCACCGAGTTGCGCTCGATGTTCTCGGCAAACTCCTTGCGGATGGTGCCGGTGGCGGCCTTGGCGGGGTCGGTGGCGCCCATCACGTCGCGGTAGACCTTGACGGCGTTCTCGCCCTCCAGCACCTGGACCACGATCGGGCCGGAGGTCATGAACGCCACCAGATCGCCGTAGAAGGGGCGCGCCTCGTGCACCTCGTAGAATTTCTCCGCCTGCGCCTTGCTCCAGCGCACGCGCTTCTGGGCCACGATCCGCATGCCGGCCCGCTCGATCAAGGCGTTGATGGCACCGGTTAAATTGCGCGCGGTGGCATCCGGCTTGATGATCGATAGGGTGCGCTCGATGGCCATCCGGCTCTCCGTGGGGCTGTCTTGATTGTCGGCTCTTGAGCCTGCGGCGAGCCTTATAGCCTTGCGGCGCGATCTCCGACAACCGGGGACGCAAGCGGGTCGCCCGGCGGCCGCAGGCGCGGCCGGGAACGGCGGCAGGCTGCCTTTCCTTGGCCGCAAAGGGGCGGCTAAGTCATTGGGTTCCTGGAGCATTGAAGTCAACAGGCACTAGAATTCCAAGCAGGAAGCGTGCTAGCCGCTGCAGTAGAGCATTTCTCCTGCAACCGTGGACGCCATTATCCGCACCGATGATACGCCGGTGACACAGATGTCGGGGTCGGTCTCACAGCCATGGTATCTCGCCCGCGGCGGCCAGCAGTTCGGGCCGATCTCCGAGGCCGAGATGGCCAAGCTCGTGGAGTTAGGTCACCTGCAGCCCACCGATCTGCTCTGGCGGGACGGCTTTCCTGACTGGCGCCCGGCGATGCTGGTGTTCCCACCGCGCGCTCAGGTGGACGGGCCGATGCGCACCAGCCCGGCGGCGGGTGCCGGCGCGCGCCACGGGGACCGGCTGGTGGCCGACGACCGCGCCCCGGCGGGCCGTGGCGGCGCTGCTGAGACACACGGGGACGAGCGGCCAAGGCGGCGGCGCGGGCCCGTGGTGGCGCTTCTCCTGCTCGTCATCCTCCTCGCCGGTGCCGGCGGCGCCGGATACCAGTATCGCGAGCAGCTGGCCGGCTTTGCCGCGGCGCTGACCGCGTCGTCCGGCGCCATGTCCATCGCCGACCGCAAGAGCCTGGAGACGCCGCCCCTCATCGGCTTCCGCGCCGGCAGCACCGAGGCCATCGACGCCACTCTGCAGGGGACGGCACTGTGGCGCGTCATCAAGCGCGAGTTCCCCGACTGGTACGCCCAGCGCCTCGCCGAGGCGGCCGCGCAGGCGCGCGAGGGCAAGAGCGACGCCGTCATCGGCCAGTTCGTGGCGCGCAAGCTGGTGGAGTTGCGCCGCCAGCAGGTCGCGAACGGGCTGTCCGCCAAGCTGCCCCTGCTCAAGACGGTGGCCAGCGCGTATTTCGAGACGCTGGACAGGCTGCGCGCCCACAGCGTCGAGGCGTGCAGCGGCTTCATCCGGCAGGGCGAGGCGGAGCCGCTGATTGTCGCGATGCTGCAGGGCTCCGAGCACACCGCGCACCTGCAGGCGCTGGCGACGGCGATGTTCGAAGCGATCGCGGACGGGCGCCAGGTGCCGCGCGTGTATCCGCAGCCGAGCCAGGCGCAGTACGCCGTGCTGGCCAACGCACTGGCGCAGCGCGGTTGGACGCGGGAGGATTTCGCGCTGGTGGCCAGTCGGCAAGCCATGGCGCAGGCCCCGCCGGACAAGGTGTGCCAGCTGGTGCACGACCTGTTCCAGACCCAGCTTTCGCTCCCCGATCCCGAGGTGCGGGAGCGCCTGATCGTGGATTCGCTGCGGGGCGTCTTCGCAGGCTGAGGGAGTGCCGCCGAGTCCGGCGTACCCGCCATTGTGTCGGAGCTACATCGCAGACAGCCACCGTAGGGGTCGAGCGGTAGCGAGACCCAACACGTCCGAAGCTGAACGTCCGGGCTGAACGCGCCTTGTTGGGTCGCCACCGGCGTGCGCCGGCGTAGATCCAGCCTACGGCAGCTTGTAGTCCGCGAACCGGGCGCGCAGGTCCTTCTTCGAGATTTTGCCCGTGGCGGTCATGGGGAGGGCATCGACGAACACCACATCGTCGGGGAGCTGCCACTTGGCCACCTTGCTCGCCAGTGTGTCGAGGACCTCGGCTTTGGTGGGGTCGGCGCCCGGTGCCTTCACGGCCACCAGCAGCGGGCGCTCGTGCCACTTGGGGTGCGGCACGCCGATCACGGCGCACTGGGCGAGGCCCTTGCAGGCCATGGCGGCGTTCTCAACGTCGATGGAACTGATCCACTCGCCGCCCGACTTCACGAGATCCTTGGTGCGGTCGACGATAACGAGCCAGCCGTCGGGCGTGATCTTGGCGACGTCGCCGGTGCCGAACCAGCCCTCGCTGTCGATCTGCTTGTGCGAAGCCTCCTCGTTCCTGAAGTAGCCCGACACGATCGCCGGCCCGCGCACGAACAGCTCGCCCGATGTCTCCCCGTCGGGCGGCGCACGGTTGCCCTTGTCGTCGATGACCTTCAGGTCGACGCCGAACATGCGCCGGCCCTGCCTGGCGCTCAGCCTCGCCCGCTCCAGCGGCGGTCTTGCGCGCTCCTCCGGGCGGAACAGGGTGAGCGTGCCCACCGGGCTCATCTCGGTCATGCCCCAGCCGTGGGTGACCTCGATGTCGTAGTCGCGCGTGAGAGTGTCGATCATGGTTTGCGGCACCGCCGAGCCGCCGCTCAGTATCTGCTCGAGGCCTTTGGGCTTGCCCCCCCGTTTCTTGAACTCGTCGATGAGGCCGAGCCAGACGGTCGGCACGCCCCAGCCCGCCTGCGCGCCCTCGCTCTGCATCAGGTCATAGAGCGTCGACCCATCGAGCTTGGCGCCCGGCAGGATCAGCTTGCACCCTGCGAGCGGTGCGATGTAGGGCAGACTCCAGGCATTGGCGTGGAACAGCGGCACCACGGGCAGGATGGTGCGGTTGTAGGCGAACAGGTCGGGACGCGTGGCGATGAGAAAGAACGTGTGCAGCAGCATGGAGCGGTTGGAGTAGAGCACGCCCTTGGGCTCGCCGGTGGTGCCCGACGTATAGCAGAGCGCGCACGCTGAGTTCTCGTCGAACTCCGGCCACTCGATCTGGGCGTCGACCTCCTCCAGCAGCCCCTCGTAGCAGAGAAGACCGCTGAGCTGGCCGTCGGCGGGCATGTGCGCGCGGTCGGTCATCACTACGTAGGTGCGCACGCTGTTCAGGCCGGGCGCGAGCTTCTCCACGAGCGGGAGGAAGGTGAGGTCGAAGAACAGCGCCGTGTCCGCGGCGTGGTTGGCAATGTAGCTGATCTGCTCGGGGAACAGCCGCGGATTGATGGTGTGGCACACCGCGCCGATGCCGGCGATGGCGTAGTAGAGCTCGAAGTGGCGGTAACCGTTCCAGGCCAGCGTCGCCACCCGGTCACCAGGCTTGATGCCGAGCCCCAGGAGGGCGTTGGCGAGCCGGCCGATGCGCTCGCGGGCGGCCCGGTAGCCGTAGCGATGCAGGCCGCCCTCCACGGTCTGCGACACGACCTCCACGTCGGGATAAACGTCGGCCGCATAGTCGATCACGCTCGACACCAGCAGCGGCCGGTCCATCATCAATCCGCGCAGCATGGGCTCTCCTCCGCAGCATTGCTTTATGCTTGCTTTGTTCTCTCTTTCCTTGAGACTAGCGCCAGCCTGCGCTTCCCGCCAAGCACCGGGCAACGCACTGGCCGGCATGCCGTGGCAGGGGATGGCCGGCATCCCAGGACAGAGGAGGAATGACCGTGGCGATCGTGGAACTGGAAAAACAGGGCGACGTGGCGGTCCTGCGCATGAACAACCCGCCGGTGAACGCGCTCGGCCATGCGCTGCGGGTGGACCTGGAGAAGTGCCTGACCGAGGCATTGGCAGATGCGGCCGTCAAGGCGATCGTCCTTACCGGGACGGGGCGGTTCTTCTCGGCCGGCGCCGACATCTCCGAGTTCAGCTCGGGCATCAAGGAGCCGTACCTGCAGCCGCAGATCGCCCGCATCGAGGCGAGCGACAAGCCGGTGGTCGCGGCCATCAACGGCACCGCGCTCGGCGGCGGGCTGGAGCTGTCGCTCGGGTGCCACTACCGCGTGGCGGCCAAGGACGTGCGCCAGCTGGGGTTGCCCGAGATCACGCTCGGCATCCTGCCGGGCGCCGGCGGCACCCAGCGGCTGCCCCGCCTCGTGGGCGTGGAGCAGGCGCTGCAGATGATCGTCACGGGGGCCTTCATCGACGCCGCCAGGGCCGCCAAGATCGGGCTTGTGGACAAGGTGGCCGACGGCGACGTGGTGGCCGAGGCGGTCGCGTTCGCACGCTCGCAGATCGGCAAGCCGCCGCGGCGCGTGGGCGCGATCGTGATCGACAAGGCGTCGATCCCGGCCGGCCTGTTCGACAAGGCGCGCGCCTCCGTCGGCAGGCACCCGAGCGGCCCGGTGGCGCCGAAGGCGGCCATCGACGCGGTCGAGGCTTCGACGCTTCCCGTGGCCGAGGGCAGCGCGCTGGAGCGCAAGGCGTTCATGGAGACCAACGGCAGTCCCTACGCCCGCGCGCTGCAGTACAAGTTCTTTGCCGAGCGCCAAGCCGCCAACCTGCCGGGCATCGGTCCCGACCTGAAGCTGCGCGATATCAAGACGGTGGGCATCCTGGGCGCTGGCACCATGGGCACCGGGATCGGCCTCGCCTTCCTCAACGCCGGCTTCCCCGTCACCATCGTCGAGACCTCGCGGGAGTTGCTCGACAAGGGCGTGGCGCGCATCAAGGAGACGCTGGAGGCCAACGCCAGGCGCGGGCGCATCACCGAGGCGCAGGCGGGCGACCGCTTCGCCAAGCTCACGCCGTCCTTGAAGATGGAGGATCTGGGCCAGGCCGACCTGATCATCGAGGCGGTGTACGAGAACCTCGCCTTGAAGAAGGAGATCTTCGCCAAGCTCGACAAGATCGCCAAGCCGGGCGCCATCGTCGCCACCAACACCTCCACGCTGGACGTGAACGCGATCGCGGCCGAGACCGGGCGCCCGCAGGACGTGCTGGGGCTGCACTTCTTCTCGCCCGCCAACATCATGCGCCTGCTGGAGATCGTGCGGGCTGAGAAGACCGCGCCGGACGTGATGGCGACCGCCATGGCCGTCGCCAAGCGGATCGGCAAAGTGGGCGTGCAGGCGGGCGTGTGCGACGGCTTCGTCGGCAACCGCATGCTGCACGCCTATGGCGGCGAAGTGCAGGCCATGCTGCTGGAAGGCGCCATGCCGCAGGAGATCGACGGCGCGCTGGAGGCATGGGGCATGGCCATGGGGCCGCTGGCGGTAAGCGATCTCGCCGGCCTCGACGTCGGCTACCGCATCCGCAAGGAGCGCAAGCCGACGGGCGAGGCGGCGCAGCTCGCCCGCATCCCCGACAAGATCGTGGAGATGGGCCGGCACGGGCAGAAGACGGGCGCCGGCTTCTACAAGTACGACGCAGACCGCAAGCGCCAGGTCGCCCCCGAGATCGAGGCGCTGATCCGCTCGGAAGCCGAGTCGCTGCAGATCAAGCAGCGGCACATCCCCGCCGAAGAGATCGTGGAGCGCTGCCTGCTGCGGCTCGCCAACGAGGGCGCCAGGATCCTGGAGGAAGGCATCGCGCTCCGTGCCAGCGATTGCGACACCATGTACCTCAACGGCTACGGCTTCCCCGGCTGGCGCGGCGGCCCCATGTGGCAGGTCGACAACGTCATCGGCATGAAGGCCGCGGCGGAGAAGATCAAGGCCTACGAGGCCAAGTACGGCGCCCGCTGGAAGGCCGCCCCCCTGATCGAGCGCCTGGCCAAGGAGGGCGGCACGTTTGCCGCGCTGGATAAGCAGCGGCGGGCGGCGTAGGGGGGGTTAGGCCCGAAGGGCCGTAACCCGCCATTGTCCGGGCATTGCGCCAACGGCGGGTTACGCGACATCGCGGTGACCCGCCTTACGGCTCTCCCCGCGGCTGGCACACGCTCTCGATGCGATCGGAGACGGCAAGGAGGCTTGACTGGCTCGTCTGGAAGGGACGGGCTTCCATTGCCTTGGCGGTTGCCCTCGGTCTTGTGGTGTTCGGTGCCCGGTACGCTTACGTCAACTGGCCTGACCCAGTGGTCGAGACGCGCATCGTCTCAGGCACGGTGACAAACTGGATGAGGGAGCAAACGGATCAGGGCGCCGGTGCCCTCGTTGTATGGGTATCGCTCGACGACGGCCGCGATGTCATGACCAGACAGCTGCCGGTGGACGGTCCTCAGCGCGGTCCTGCGGCCATAGAGGAACGACGCCACCGGTCTGGCCAGATATCATTCAGATGGGTCAAATCCAAATTGGATTGATCCAATCGACATCGTTCTCTTGAACACCAACATGACAGACGACACAACCCCCATCACCCTCCCCCTCGATCCCGGCTGGGCAGACATCCGCGAGGGGGCGCGGCGCATCTGCGACGGGTTTCCCAACGAGTACTGGGTGAAGCTCGATCACGAGGGCGCGTACCCGACGGAGTTCGTGCGGGCGCTCACCGAGGCCGGCTACCTCGCCGCGCTGATCCCGGAGGAGTACGGCGGGTCGGGGCTGCCGCTGTCGGCCGCCTGTGCGGTGCTGGAGACGATCCACGACGGCCCGTGCAACGCGGCGGCGTGCCATGCGCAGATGTATACGATGGGCACCGTGCTCAGGCATGGCAGCGAGGCGCAGAAGCGCAAGTACCTCCCCGCCATCGCTTCGGGCGAACTCAGGCTGCAGGCGTTCGGCGTCACCGAGCCGACCACGGGCTCCGACACCACCCAGCTCAAGACGCGGGCGGAGAAGAAGGGCAACGACCGCTACGTGGTGAACGGGCAGAAGGTCTGGACCAGCCGCGTCATGCACTCCGACCTGATGCTGCTGCTGGCGCGCACCACGCCCGCAGACCAGGTGAAGAAGCGCTCCGAGGGCCTGTCCGTGTTCATCGTCGACCTGCGCGAGGCCCAAGCTCAAAGGGAGGGCCATGGCCTCGACATCCGCAAGATCGACGCCATGCTGAACCACAACACCTGCGAGGTGTTCTTCGACAACCTGGAGGTGCCGGCCGAGAACCTGATCGGCCAGGAAGGCCAGGGCTTCCGCTACATCGTCGACAGCATGAACGCGGAGCGCATCCTGATTGCCTCGGAGGGCCTGGGCGATGCGCGCTACTTCATCCGCCGCGCCGCCGACTACGCCAGGGAGCGCATCGTGTTCGGCCGGCCCATCGGCCGCAACCAGGGCGTGGCCTTCCCCATCGCCCGCGCGCATGCGCAGGCCGCTGCGGCCGAGCTGCTGGTGCGCAAGGCCGCGGCCCTGTTCGAGGCCGGGCGCGACTGCGGCGCCGAGGCCAACATGGGCAAGATGCTGGCCGCCGACGCCGCCTGGGCCGCGGGCGAGGCGGCCATGCAGACCTTCGGCGGCTTCGCCTTCGCCCGCGAGTACGGCATCGAGCGCAAGTGGCGCGAGACGCGCCTCTACCAGACCGCGCCCATCTCCACCAACATGATCCTCGCCTACGTGGCCCAGCACGTGCTGGGGCTGCCGCGGTCGTACTGACCTTCTCGACGCCTACCCAGCTCAGACTACGCGTCCAGGCCGCTCGGCATGGGCACGTTCTCGCTCTTGAGCCTGATGCCGGCGGCGAGCGCCACCGTCTCCAGCGTGGCGGCGAAGTCCTTCTCCAGGTAGGCCTTGGGGTTGGGCTGCAGCGTCGCGGCTCCGAAGTGGGCCTGCAGCGCCTCGCGGGTGGCAGCCGTGACCGGCATCGGCACGTCGAGCCGGCGGGCGGCTTCAAGGCCGAGGTCCAGGTCTTTGCGCAGCAGTTCCGGCGTGAAGGTGGTGGTCCAGTCGAGGTTGACCAGCGCGTTCGACTTGTAGCGCGTGAACATGGAACCCATGACGCCGTTGTTCATGAACTCCAGGAAGGCGTGGCGCGGCACGCCGGCCTTCTCAGCCAGGATGACGATCTCGGCGAGGTTCTGGATGACGACGCCCAGCATGACGTTGTGGGCGATCTTGCAGAAGCGCGACAGCTCGCCCTCGCCCACGTAGGACACGCCGCGCGG
>DATBKR010000279.1:0-5718 GCA_036555805.1 Hyphomicrobiaceae bacterium
TCGCCGAACGAGAAGTTGCGCCAGCCGGCGTAGACAACCACCAGGCCGATGGCGAGCCCGGCCATCATCTCGACGAGGCCGTTCATGGCCGCCTGCGCAGCCACCATCCTGTTGCCCGTGCGCTCCACCGCCTGGATGCCCTGGTGCATGCGGAGGCGTTGCAGCCCTTCGAGCTGGAAGGCCTTGACGATGCGGATGCCCTGGGCGGTCTCGCGCGTCGTGCCGATGATGGTGGAGACCGACCAGGCCTGGTTCTCCGCGACCTTGCGGATGCGGCGGCTGAGCCGCCGCATCCCGAGGGCGATGAACGGGCCGCCGACGAGGCAGAGCGCCGACATGATCGGATCCTGCGACACCATGACGGCGACGAGCCCGGCAAGCGTCAGCGCATCGCGGCCGAAGCTCACCGCCACGATGTTGAGCATGTCGCGCGCGGAATTGGCGTTCTGGGTGATGCGCATGATCAGGTCGTTGGAGGGATAGCGCTGGAAGAACGCCATGTTCATCTGCAGCACGTGGTCGAACATGCGCTTCTGCGTCTCGGCCACGAAGCGGTTGCCGATGCGCGCGAGCGTGACCTCCTGCAGGTAGGACGCAAGGCCCTTCACGGCGAAGATCGCGAAGATGGCCGCGGGTATCCAGACCAGCGCGCCGGGATCGCGATCGACAAAGATCTTGTTGATCACATCCTTCATCATCCAGGCGCTGAGCGCGGTGCAACCCGCAAACAGCGCCATGAGCGCGAACGCCGCCAGATAGCGCGGCAGGTACGCCCGCCCGTTGTCGTGCAGGATGCGGCCGAGGAGACTCAGCGTCGGGCTGCGGGCGATGAGGCGGGAGGGCGCGTGCGCGACAGGCGACATGGGTGCTGCCTTGGCGCGGGCTCAGTACCCGTCGATGCTGTCGTAAGGGTTGCCGGCAAGGCCCAGCAGCCCCGCCGCAGCGCCTGCAGCGCCGGCGAGGCGGGCCGCACCTTTGAGGACGAGGAGCTTAAAGGCCAGCGTGCTGAACGGCCAGATCAGCAGTGCGGTGAACAGCCGGGCGAGGGCCACGGGCGTCTGCAGCAGCAACCGGCCGGCCAGCTCGCGGATCGCACCCGCAACGCCCTTGTGGCGCCGGCGAAAGCGGCTGCGGCTGGCGCCGTAGTAATAGGCGCGCCTCGCCTGGTAGTTGAGCGTCGCTCGCTCGGGGGCCACCGTTTCCAGCACGACGGGCTCGCGCGCGTAGACGATGCGCGCGCCGCGCAGGGTGGCGCGGTGGAAGAAGTCGGTGTCCTCGCCGTGCGCCAGCGCCTCGTCGAACTGCAGGCCCGCCAGGGCGCCATCGTGCACAAGCCAGGCGGCAAACAGCACGTTGTGGGTGGAGGCGTAAGGAAGGCTTTGCCCGTCCACGTACCCGACCGGTTCGCGGCGCGTCCAGAACGGCGACGGCAGCGGGAACAGCAGCTCGCGGCGGCCGTAGATCACATCGGCCTTGTGGCGTGCGGCGGCCTCCATGAGGCCCTCTATCCAGGTCGGGCTGGCCCAGCAGTCGTCATCCGTGAAGGCGATCCGCTCCGCCCCCAGCTGGCGGCATTTCTTCAGGACGGCGTTGCGCGCCTGTGGGATGCCGCGTCTGGGCTCGTGGACGTAGTGCACCGGGAACGGGCAACGCGCCGAGAACCGCTCGACCTGACGGCGGTTGTTCGGCTGCGCCTCGTTGTCTGCGACAACGAGGCGCAGCTCGACGCCCAGCGGCAGGATCTGAGCGCCGAGGGCCTCCAGGCAATGCCTGAGCATGGCGGGCCGCTTGGCGGTGCAGACCCCGACAGCCACGCGGACACGGGCGTCCGGTTCCTGTCTGTCGGCAGGTCGCTCGGAGAGGAGCAATCCCCTGAGGATTTCTGCCGCCTCACGGTCGCCCCGGGCGGCGTGCTCCATGACAAAATCCCGGCTGGCAGCCTGCCAATCGCAACGCCTCACGACGCGAACCCTCTCGTTCCCACCGCGTGCCGCGGGAACGATCAGCCCGCAACCCCGGCAACCCATGATTGAGCAGCCGGCAGAATACGACTTCGAATGTCGCCCGCAAGGTGTGCGGAATATCGTTGCGCAAAAGAGTGTGGAAAATGTGACACTCAGGCCACGTCGGAACCGCAAGGGGTTCCGCGAACAGCAGCGCCGGCGCCCAGCCGCGCCTTGGTCTCGGCGGCCCAGCCGGCGAAGCGGCCCTCAGCGATGGCGGCCCGCATGGCGGCCATCAGCTGCTGATAGAAAGCGACGTTGGCCCAGGAGAGGAGCATCGCCGACAGATATTCTTGAGACTTCACAAGATGGTGAAGATATGCGCGCGAATAGTCGCATGCCGCCGGGCAGCTGCTGGCGGGGTCCAAGGGGGTCGGATCTTCGGCGTGCCGCGCGTTGCGCAGGTTGATCTTGCCCGCCCAGGTGAAGGCCTGGCCGTGGCGCCCTGAGCGCGTGGGCATGACGCAGTCGAACATGTCGGCGCCGCGCGCCACCGCCTCGATCAGGTCGACGGGCGTGCCCACGCCCATCAGGTAGCGCGGCTTGTCGGCGGGGAGCAGGCGGGCGGTCAGCGCCAGCGCCTCGATCATGGCCTCGTGCGGCTCTCCCACGGCGAGGCCGCCGATGGCGTAGCCGGGGAAGTCCATGGCCACCAGCGCCTCGGCCGAGCGCCGCCGCAACCCGGCATCGGTGCCGCCCTGGACGATGCCGAACAGGGCTTGGCCCGGCCTCACCAGCCCCGTCTCCAGCGCGGCGGCGAAAGCGCGCTGACAGCGCACGGCCCACGCGAGAGAGCGGTCCACCGCGCGCGCGGTCTCGTCATAGGAGGCGGGCAGCGCCACGCACTCGTCGAGTTGCATCATGATGTCGGCCCCGAGCAGGCATTGAACCTCCACGGCCCGCTCGGGGCTCAGGGCGCAAGCGGCGCCGTCGATGTGGGATTGGAACGTGACGCCGTCGTCCGCAATCCTGCGCAGCTTGGCGAGGCTCATGACCTGGAAGCCGCCGCTGTCGGTGAGGATCGGGCGCCGCCAGCGCATGAAGCTGTGCAGGCCGCCGAGCCTGCCAATGCGCTCCGCGCCCGGCCGCAGCATCAGGTGGTAGGTGTTGGCGAGGATGACATCGGCGCCGGCGGCCTCGAGCTGGTTGGGATAGAGCGCCTTCACCGTCGCCGCAGTGCCCACCGGCATGAACGCAGGCGTGCGGATCACCCCGCGCGGCGTGGCGATCTCGCCCAGTCGCGCGCCGGCATCGGTCGCCAGCAGCTTGAAGGAGAAGCCCGCGCTCATTTCCGCCTCTGGCTCGGACTCATGCGGCCTGCGCCGGGTGCAGCAGGCAGGCGTCGCCGTAGGAATAGAAGCGGTAGCCCTCGCGGATCGCGTGCGCATAGGCCGCCTGCATGGCGGCGAGGCCGCTGAAGGCCGCAACCAGCATGAACAGGGTGGAGCGCGGCAGGTGGAAGTTGGTGAGGAGCAGGTCTACCGCCCTGAAGCGGTAGCCGGGCGTGATGAACAGGTCCGTGTCGCCGGCAAACGGCCGGACGGCGCCATCACCGGCCGCCGCCGTCTCCAGGAGCCGCAGCGCCGTGGTGCCGACGGCGACGATGCGTCCGCCCGATTGGCGCGCGGCGTTGAGCGCCGCCGCGGTCGCCTCCGAGATCTCGCCCCACTCGCTGTGCATGTGGTGCTCGGCCGTGTCCTCGGCCTTGACGGGCAGGAAGGTGCCCGCGCCGACGTGGAGGGTCACGCAATGCCGGGAAATGCCGCGCGCGTCCAGGGCCGCCAGCAGCCGCTCGGTGAAGTGGAGGCCGGCCGTCGGCGCCGCCACCGCGCCCTCGCGCCGCGCGAACACGGTCTGATAGCGCTCGGCGTCGGCGGGCTCCAGCGCGCGTCGGTCGGCGATGTAGGGCGGCAGCGGCGGGTCGCCGATGGTGGCGATGGCCTCGTCGAGATAGGCGCCATGCAGGCTGAAGGCGAGTTCCACCTCGCCGGCCTCACCAACGCGGGTCACAGTGGCTTCCAGTGTGCCGAGGAGGCACACGCGGCCGTCGTGGCCGAAGCGGACGCGATCGCCCCGGGTGAGGCGCTTGGCCGGGCGCGCGAAAGCCAGCCAGCGGTACTCGTCGATCCGCTTGTGCAGGTTGAAGGCGACGGTGGCGCGGTTGGGACCGCGAAGGCGCTCGCCCGAGAGCGCGGCGCGGATCACGCGCGTGTCGTTGACCACCAGCGCATCGCCGGGCCGGAGCAGTTCGGGTAGGTCGCAGATGCAGCGATCTTGCAGGATGGGGGCAGCCGGAGGCTCTGGGCCTGGAGTGTGCCCCAGTTCCTCACCCTGCCCCCCTCGCCGCGCAGGCGGAGCCTGCGGCTCTACAGTCAGCAGGCGCGCGGCATCGCGAGGCGTCGCGGGCTGGAGAGCGATACGGTCGTCGGGCAGGTCGAAGTCGAACAGGTCGGTGCGCATCGGGTTCCGTTGCCACATCGCGAATCGATCCGCCATGTGGCGACTTTGTCACAAATTGTCGGCTCACAGCGTTCCGAACCAACCGCTTGTAATATAGGGCGTATTCTCCGTCTGGGTGAAGCTGGCGCGATCGGCGCCCCGATTCGCAAGCGCGTTGCAAGTCGTGACGCGATAGAGAATAGTCGAGGCTGTGAATTCATACAGGCAGGTTCTTGGAGGTCATTTCCTCCGGGCGGGTCGCCGCAGGGCGACGAGGAATGTTATGCGTTGGGGGGTTGAGTTGTCATGGCGGTAAAGCATGTTGCGTCGGCCACACGCCGGACGAAGGCATATTATGTTATCGGGATCGCGGCAGGGCTGTGGGGGGCTGGCCTGCTCCCAGCGGAATCGCAAGCACAGATTGTGATTGGGGGGCTTGGAAGCAGCGATGCCGTCTGCACCAACGCCAGCGGCCAGATCATATCGCAGGATGGAAGCTTCCTCAATCCTGGCACCTGCAACGGGGCAGTCACGGGCACTTCGGACGGCACGATCAGCGGCGTGACCTCGCTGAACATGACCGGCTCGCTCAAGGTCGTGGGCGTCTCGCCCTTCGACACCACGACCATCACCGGCGGCACCGTCCAGTCCGCGTTCGTGGACACGGCGGGCATCAGCAACGTCGGCAACACCTCCCTCGGTTTCAACGCCGCCAACACACTGACCGTCAATGCCACCTCGACCTTCAACGCGCCCGTGACCATCAACGGCACCACGACCGTCAACGGCAACGCAAGCGTGAGCGGCATTCTGACGGCCCCGACCATCCAGGGTGGCGGTGCCGGCTCCATCTCGGGCTTTACAAGCGTCAGCGCGACGCAGGGCAACTTTACCGACCTCGCTGCCGCGAGCGGCAATTTCACCGACGTGAATACAAAGAACGTGACTGGCGACGGTACCGGCACGATTTCCGGCTTTACGAGCGTGAGTGCGGGGACCGGCAATTTCACGACCGGCAACATCGGAACGCTGAATTCCGGCGACATCGTCAATACCGGCAACATCGGCACCGACTCGCTGACGGCGAATACCGCCTCCGTCGGCACCCTGACGGCCACAACCGGCAACGTCGGAGCGCTGAATTCCGGCAACATCGTCAATTCGGGCAACATCGCCACGGGTTCGCTGACGACCACGGGCAACGCCTCGGTCGGCGGCGACCTGAGCGTCGCCGGCACCACCACGCTCGGCACCCTGTCCGCGGGAGCCACGACCC
>DATBKR010000280.1:0-9137 GCA_036555805.1 Hyphomicrobiaceae bacterium
CTCTATGCCTTCATGCAGGCCGTGGGCATGGTCAACGACCACCTGACGGATTGCTTTCGGCACGAGCCGTGCGCCAAGCTGCAGCGAAACTTCAAGATGCCTGGAGTGCCCAGACGGGCATGACCGAAGACCTGCGTTCCCGTCCGAGCCCCTCGCCTCAGCCGGTGCAACGGCCGCGCGCCTGGCAGCGCATGCTGTCGGGTCGCCGCCTGGACCTGCTCGACCCGGCGCCGTCGGACATCGCCATCGACGACATCGCGCACGGGCTGGCGCGCGTTGCGCGCTGGAACGGCCAGACGCTGGGCGATCATGCGTTCTCGGTGGCCCAGCACGCGCTGCTGGTGGCCGACATAGCCGCCGCGCTGAAGCCCGAGATGGAGCGGCGGTGGCTGCTGGCGGCGCTGCTGCACGACGCGCCGGAATACGTGATCGGCGACCTCATCAGCCCGTTCAAGGCGGCCGTGGGCCTCGACTACAAGGCCTTCGAGCTGCGCCTGCTCAGGGCGATCCACCGCGCGTTCGGGCTGCCGGAGCGGCTGCCCGAGACGGCCACCGCCGAGATCAAGAACGCCGACCGCATCGCCGCCTACTACGAAGCCACGGTGCTGGCGGGCTTCAGCCCGGAGGAGGCGGCGCGCTACTTCGGTGAGCCGGACGCATTGCCGCAGGCCGTTCGGCACTGGCTCAGGAAGCTCACGCCACAGCCAGCAGCGGCGGCACAGGCGGCTTTCCTGGCGCGCTTTCACGCCCTCGTCGCGGAAACAAGGACATAATCGGGAAAAGTCGCGCCGGGGTGCTCCACGGGTGAGATCCACAGGCCGCACAGGGACGTAGACGGCGAGCGACCCTGCGGCCATAATGGGCGCCATCAAGCCATGCACGACCTCGTTGATCCCCATCCGCGCCGATCCGGCCGCATCCACGTCTGTCCGCTGCACGCGGTACCCGATGTCATCGCGGGGTGCGACGCCTCGCACCTCGTCACCTGCCTGCACGACGAGGTGCTGGTCGAGACACCGCTGGCGATCAAGCCGGCCAACCACATGCGGCTGCGCATCCACGACATCGCCCAGCCGATCGAGGGGCATGTGGCCCCCAGCGCCGAGCACGTGGCGCAGCTTCTCGACTTCGCCACGGCCTGGGACCGCACGGGGCCGATGGTGATCCACTGCTGGGCCGGCATCAGCCGCTCCACGGCCGCCGCGTTCATCGCGCTGTGCGCGCTGAACCCCGAGACTCCCGAGGAGCGCATCGCCCGGCTGCTGCGCGAGGCCTCGGCCACGGCTTTTCCCAACCGGCTGATGATCCGGCTGGGCGATACCGCCCTTGGTCGGACCGGCCGCATGGTCGCGGCCGTGGAGGCGATCGGACGCGGCGAAATCGCCAACGAGGCGGTGCCCTTCTCGCTCCCCGCCGATCTCTCGGTGCTCCAACGAGCTTGAGCTTGGCCTGGGCTTGCTCGCGTCACAGGACGCCAAGCGGCGCAAACGCAACCGGCGGCCGAAAATTGCCATGATCGGCGGCTAGCCAGGGGGTTAGATTCCCCAGAGCCGTCAGAGGCTTGGATGAATACGCCGGGGCGCTTGAAGACCGCAGCGCCGATCGCATCGTCCATGGCATCGCCCATCCCGGGCCCGATGCCGCGCAGTTCGCCGCGCTCCTTGCCGCCGGGCGAGGCTGTGGCGGTGGCCTTGAGCGCCGCCATCCTGGCCGTGCGCGCGGGCGAGCCGGTGGTGGCCGTGGTGCCCGCGCAGCCGGACGAGGAGTCGCTGCCGAGCGGCCCGTTCCATCCGCGCGCGCACCGCACGCTGGAGAGCGCCGTGGCGACGTGGGCGCAGGCCCAGACCGGCGTCGAGGTAGGCTTCCTGCAGCAGCTGTGCACGCTGGCCGACTGCGCCGGGATGGAGCCGACCCCGCCCACGCTTTCGGTGGGCTATCTGGCCCTCGTGGGCCCGCGCCAGTGCAGCGACCGCACGCCGGCCCGCTGGCGCAGCTGGTACGCGTTCTTCCCGTGGGAAGACTGGCGCTACGGCCGGCCCGAGCGCCTGGTCGACATCTGCGGGCGCCTGGAAGCGTGGGCCGGCCAGGCAGAACCGCAGTGTGCGGCCGGGGTGCCGTCGGACCGCCGGCAGCGCATCCGCATGGCCTTCGGCGTGGCCGGGGCCGGCTGGGACGAGGAGAAGGTGCTCGACCGCTACGCGCTGCTGCGGGAGGCCGGGATCATCGACCCCATCCCGAGCGACGGCGCCGCGCCCCGCACGCCGCGCCTGGTCCACCCGCTGCTGGGCGATCAGGGCGCCCTGCTCGCCCGCGCCATCGGCGAACTGCGGCGCGCCGTGAAGTCGCGTCCGCTGGTGTTCGAGCTGATGCCGGAGGAGTTCACGCTGTTCGAACTGCAGAAGACGGTGGAGGCCGTGCTCGGTCCGCACCTGCACAAGCAGAACTTCCGCCGCATGGTGGAAGGCGGCGGCCTCGTGGAGCCCACCGGCCAGCACCGGCTGCGCACCGGCGGACGCCCCGCCCGCCTCTACCGCTTCCGCCGGGACGTGGTCTACGAGCGCGCCGCACCCGGCGTGCGGATCAAGGCGGGGCGCGCGTGACGGACGGCAAGCCTCCGGCGCCGGCAGTCCGCCCGGCACATGTCCATATTGACTGAGCCGACATTTCGGCGGGCGGGCCGGCCTCAACGCATCGTTCGCCGGTGTCAAAAGCGCAGCGTCACAGAGGCGAGGGTCTCATTGCCTTCGAAATGGTGCTCGGCGTTGAACTCGCGGTAGTGGCTCACGTTGAAGACCAGCGGCATGGTGCCGAGCATAGCCGAATAGCTGAGGCCGGGACCGACCGCGTCGACACGGCCCTTAAACGAGCCGAGAACGGCGCCTGGCCCGGCGTCACCTGTCAGCTGGCGATAGTCGTATCCGACGACGCCGACCATGAACCCCTTGCTGAGCTCGTATCCGATGGCCCACTCAAAATGGAACTCGGTCCCCGTCTGATACTCGGTTGCCTCGTTCTCGAAGTTGTACGTGAAGCCTGCCGCTCCGTTGAACTGGAGCTTGGTGGCCTTGTCGGTCCAGGTGGCGGCCAGCCCCGTATCGATGCCGGGGCGATTGAAGCCGGTGCTGGGTGAGAAGGTCGGGTCATAGCGTCCGGTGGGCGTAACGACCTGCAGCCACACCGTGTAGGCCATTTCGCCGGCCTGCCAGCCAAGCTGCGCACGAGGCACGATATCGCTCAAGCCCCAACCATTGACCTCCCGCGACGCTGAGAACGGCCCAACGCCTATGTCGGCCTCGATATCAATATGGCCAACCGGCACGGTCACTGACAGCCCGAGATTGCCGTCCAGGACCTTGCGCTCAGGAACGTACAAGACGCTCAGCGCGGAGGTGAAGAAGTCTATCTTTGCCCCGGCGTTGAGACGCACATTTCCAAGCGTAACCGGCCCACTGATATCGGCCCGATAGAGCCCGAAGACAGTCGTCACGTACGTGCCGGCAGGCGGCGTCACGCCGGCGCCGAATGAGCTGCTCCCTAGCCCATAGGTGCCGAACGCGAATTCAGCGGCCTCCACTGCTGAGGCCGTCACCGCCAACGCGCAGCCTGCCGCGGCAGCTTCGAGCAGGAAGCCTTGCTTGCGCATGTCACTCCCATTCCTCCTCGACAGCCAACGCGAGGGCTGTCCAGGGGGAGCAAGCTATTGTGATTCGGTCAGGTCGCTGACGGTAGCGTCATGCCTGATGTCGCATTCATGCGGGACCGATGCCGAGCATCCGCACTCCATCCGACAGCTCTTTCAGTTGGGCGTCGATGTGCTCACCTCGGCGGCGTGTAGGGATCGGGCGTGCCCATCGGGATCAGAGGATACTTCTTCGTACTCTCTTCGAACTCACCGACCAGCTTGAGCACAGGACCCATGATCCAACTGTCGGTCGCCACCTTTTCCTCATCCTCGCGCGGATTGGTGTAGAGATTGAACAGCAGCGGAACTCCGAGCTTGATCGGTGGCGAGACCATGGTGTCCTGCTTGTAGAAGTGCACTTTGAAGTTTCGCCATTTCACCGCCTGCAGGCGGTCGGCGCACCAGATCAGAATCCCTTCTCGCGCCGACTTCTCGGTCTTGCCCTCGAAGAAGGTCGATTGGTCGACACCGTCAATGGGGCGGTCCGCTGGCACCGCGGCGCCGACGAACTTGGCGAGGGACGGGAACAGATCGACGGCATGAACGATCTCATCGCTCACCCGGCCCGCCGGTATCCGGCCGGGCCAGCGGATCATGAACGGCACGCGGATGCCGCCCTCCAGGGCGGTGAAGTATTGGCCTCGCCATGGCCCGGCCCAGCCGTCCCATGGCCGCACGAACTCCGGCCCGTTGTCGCTGGTGAAAATCACAATGGTGTTGTCGCGGACGCCGAGTCGATCGACTGCATCCAGCATGCGCCCGACGTTGTGATCCATCTCTGTAAGCATATCGGCCCAGTCGCCATTGCCGGTTCTGCCGGCAAACACCGGATTGGGCAGGCTCGGCAGGTGCGGCTGGGTCAGGGCGGCGTAAGCAAAGAATGGCCTGTTCGTCTGCGTCTGACGTTCCATGAACGCCACGGTCCGCCGCGTGATCTCGGCATCGATCAGCCGGCGCTGCTCGATGTCATAGACCCTCAGCGCTCGGCTGCTCTCGCCCTTGCGCCCTTCCATGATCTGCTCGGGCGGCATGATGTCCGGCGAATAGCCGGGCGAGCCAGGCCACATGGCCTCATCGGTGGTGCGCGGAATGCCGTACCACTCATCGAAGCCCTGGTCGTTGGGCAGCCGGCCGTCCTGGCTGCCGAGGTGCCATTTGCCGTAGAGCGCCGTGGCGTAGCCTGCCGCGGATAGAGCTTTGGCGATGGTGACTTCCCATCGCGTAAGTCCTTCCTCGACGCCACCAAACGGCACCGAATGGGTCCCCGAGCGGATGGCATAGCGGCCGGTGAGGATGGCCGAGCGGCTCGGCGTGCACTGCGCCTCCATGTTCATGTTGGTGAGGCGCAAGCCCTCGCTCGCCAGGCTGTCGATGCGCGGCGTCGGCGCGCCACGCGTGATGCCCCCGCCATAGGCGCCCAGCTCGCCATAGCCCAGGTTGTCTGTAAGGATGAATAGTATGTTTGGCTTCGCGGTCCCTTGTGCACGAGCCGTCCGCAATCCGCCTATGCCAGAAACCATGCCGACGGCGGTCGACACAGTGCCGGCCAACAATGTCATGGCCTGTCTTCGGTTTGGTCTCACGCGCCGCGAAGCCCGAAGGGGAAACCGCGCGAAATAGTGGTCGGTATGGCCAACCGGAGGGATCGGGTAAAACCCTTACCCTCTGCGCGTCAGGTATTGGCACATCGCGGAAGTTTTTGACCACCGGCGTCAGCCGCGGGCGGTGATGCGCGCGTTCATCCATTCCGCGGTGCGCACCGCGCCGCCGAAGCTGTAGAGGTGCACGCCCACGACGTTGCGGGTGCTGCCGGAGCGGATGTGGCCGGCTAGCGCCATCAGCTGGTCGGTCGGATCCACGTGGGTGAAGAGGTGCACCGCCTTCACGCCCTCGGCCTGCAGCGCGCGCAGCGAGGCTGACACACCGCAGCGCTGGGCGTAGCGCAAGAGTGCCGTGGGACTGGCCGGACCCGCCAGGCCGGCGTAGACCGGCACGCCCGGCGCCCGGCGAGCCACATGCGAGCAGCAGGCGACGATGCGGTTGGGGGCGAACGAGAACTGCGTCACCAGGTAGGGCTTGAGGCCGTGGCGCGCAGCCAGCTCCAGCTTCCGCGTCAGCGCAGCGTCGAGGGCGGCGGCGGCGATGTGCGGATGCCCTTCCGGATAGCCCGCAAGGCCGACCTGGGCGAGGCCCGAGCCCGCGACGAAATCCTCCGCGAGCAGCGCGGCGCTGTCGGGGTAGGGCCCGGCCGGCTCCGACACGTCGCCGGCGACCAGCAGCGCCTTGCCGACGCCGGCGCGCCGCACCGCCTTTTCCAGGAAGTCTCTGGCTTCGGCGCGCGCGGCAATACGGCGCGCAGCCATGTGCGGAACGGGCTCCAGGCCGACCCGCCGCAGCGCCACCAGCGTGTCGAGGGAGGCGTCGAGGTCGCGCCTGGGCAGGTGGTTGACGTAGACGGGCGTGCCGGCCGGCAGAAGCCCGGCGATGCGGCGCACGTCCTCGCGCGCACCGACGCCCATATCGAGCGATCCGCACGCCACCAGCTCGGCGGCGGCGCGCCGGACGTCGAGCGATGCCAGACCGTTGGTCGAACCCGGCTCGATCTGGGAGCCGCGGACGGGTTGCGGGAACATCGCTCAGTCTCGCTTGCAGGAGATGACGTAGGACTCGTCGAGGAACCACAGCTGTCCGTGCGCCTGCAGCACTTCGCGCGTGGCGTCGAGATAGCGCCGCGTCGACACCACTTCGGCCAGGCGCTCGTCGTCCATCTGAGCCACGTACACGGCGGCGTTCCAGGCCGCGAACAGCGTCGAGGTGCCGATCGAGTCGGTGATCTCGCTGGGCAGCGTGTGCATGTCGTAGCGGAACTCGGCGCGCTGGTCCGCGTAGGCGTTGAAGTTGTAGTGGCGCGCGTCCTTGCCGAATTCCGCCCGCACGGCGCGCAGGACGTCGTGACGGTTGGTCTGGAACGGGCTCTCGTCGGGCCAGACCTTGCGGATGATCTCCAGGCCGGGATCGCGCCCGCACGAGTGGATGCCGAGCAGCCGTCCGCCCGGCCGCAGTGCGCGGCTCAGGGGCGTGATCACCTTGGAAGCCTTGAACTCGGCGGACACGCGCGCCCGATAGGGCTGCGAGGCGATGACGAGGTCGTAGTCGGCACGGGCCCGGCCCTGTTCGGGGATCACGTCGTCGAGCAGGAAGCGGAAATCGTCGCGGTAGATCACCAGCGCCACTGGCCGCTCGTAGACGGGATTGCCGGTCTCGGCGCTGTGCCTGGCTTGCCAATTCTTTGCGAGGAACGGCTCGATGGCCGTGATCTGTTCGGAGAACTCGGCGGCTGTGGTGCCGGTGAGCGCCACCTCCTGCCACACCAGGGACGTGGCGGCTGAGAGCGCCTTCGGGCTAAGCCACGGCGCCTCGGTGTAGTACATGTTGGTGACCACCAGCACGGTGGCCGGGTGCTCGTGGAAGCGGTCGGCCATCTTGTCGAGCGACAGGCGTACGTCCTCGAGGCTGATCTCCTTGCCCACGACGTAGAACGGCAGCGTCGGCAGCCGGCGGTGCATCTCGCGCATGACGCGGGTGAGCACGGTGCCGTCGCCCATGCCGGCGTCGAACACCCGCACCGCAGGCGGCGTCGGATGGATATGCCCCAGTTCCATGGCCACGCGGTTGGCGATGGTCTGCTTCTCGCCGCAGGTGTTCACGAACAGCAGGTACTTCTGGCGGTTGTCGAAGAAGCGGAAGTTGCGCGAGGGCTCGCTCTTCATGGGTGCCCTCTCGGCCTGCGCCGGCGCCGCTCGCATGGGAACCACGCGAAGGAGCGGTAAAAGCTCGGGCGGTGCGATGGGAGCGGCCACGCCACGGGTGGTGAGGAACTCGCTCACCCGCTCCAGGGTCTCGGGCGTGATGCGCGCCCCGTCGCGCAGGCGCGACACGAATTTGCCGTCGTTGACCGCCCGGCGTCCGAACGTGGACTCGGCCATGTTGGCCCGGCGGCAAAACTCCGCGATGCTGTCCAGCAGCCCGACGGCTTCCTGCATGGTCCTCGGCGCTCCCCTGGGAAGGCCCCGCTTTCGACGCGGTTTTAGCTCCAGCCCCCGCTGGAGCTAACGCTATGCGCCGGGCAGTTGGGAAGACAACCACAAATCTGGACACCCGTATTATGGGACGTATCCCACAATGGGCGAGAAGCGTCCCACCTCGGCGCTGAGAAATGCGTGGGGATCGCGGGCTTGGGACGAGAGCCGGGCAGGGCTCAAAACGAAACGCCGGGGCGCGAATTCGCGTCCCGGCGCGGCAGGTCTGCAAGGCGCTTCGAGGCCGGTCGTCAGCCCTTGCGGCGCCGCGAGCTCCCAGACCGGGTACGGCGGCCGCGGAGACGGCCGTTCGTGGGCGTCCGGCGCATCGCGGCAGGGGCCGGTTGTGCGCCGGGCCGCTCCAGCAGCACCATGGCCGTGCCTAAGCCTGCGCCGGCCAGGAGCAGGACAGTCATCGCCGTGCCGAGAAACAGAGTGGAAAGGTCCATGATCGGATTCCGGTGTAGCCCCATGCTGGTCATCTCCCCACGCGGCCCAACAGATGGGGCGGCACGCGGCCTCGGCGATCCCCGGATGGGGGGAGAGCTGGTATCGGCCCCCACCCCGCGCAATGGCAACGATGTCGCGGCGATGGCTTTGCGGTAGTGTTTCCAGACCGCCAGAGGGCTCGGCAGGCAGAGCCGGAAAACAGGGAGCGGACCTATGGGCATGCTCGACGGCAAGGTGGCGATCATAACCGGGGCGACCAGCGGTATCGGGCGCCGAACTGCCCAGCTGTTCGTCGAGGAAGGCGCCAGCGTGGTCTTCACCGGCCGCCGCCGCCCGGAGGGCGAGGCACTGGCGCACGAGTTGGGCGGCAAAGGCCGCTTCATCGCCGCCGACGCCACGGAGGAGGAGGACTGGGAGCGCGTGGTGGCCGAGACGCTGGCCGCCCACGGCCGCATCGACGCCCTCTTCAACAACGCTGGCGGCCCGGCACCCACGGGAAGCATCGCGAGCATCCCGGTGGATGGCTTCGACCGCGCCATGGCGCTGCTGGTGCGCTCGGTGATGCTCGGCATGAAGCACGTGGCGCCCACCATGGTGCGCCAGCGCTCTGGCAGCATCGTCAACAACGGCTCCGTCGCCGCGCACCTCGCCGGCCACTCCAGTTCGATGGTCTACTCCGCGGCCAAGGCAGCTGTGAACCAGCTCTCCAGGTGCGCCGCCATGGAGCTTGGCGAGCACGGCGTGCGCGTCAACTCGGTGTCGCCCGGCGCCATCGCCACCGGCATCGTCGCCAAGGCCCTGGGGGTGGAGACCGGCACGGCCGACCGGCTCGCCGACCGCATGAAGGAGGTCTCGGCCAAGCTACAGCCGATCCCGCGCGCCGGTCTGCCCGACGACATCGCCCAATGCGTGGCCTGGCTCGCCTC
>DATBKR010000281.1:0-10257 GCA_036555805.1 Hyphomicrobiaceae bacterium
ACGTCACCAACGGTGGTCCCAAGGTCGCCCAGAAGGGCGCCACGCCGCGCGGTAAGGATCTGCTGCCGGATCTACCCGATGATCATCCCTTGAGCGAATTCTTCAAGCGCCTGCCGCCGGAGTTCCGCGGTCAGCCGGGCCCCGCGCCGGGCCGGCCGAGCCTGGCGCAAGGATCAGGCTTTGTGATTTCCGCCGACGGCTACGTCGTCACCAACAATCACGTGATCGACGGTGCCAGCCGGATCCAGGTCAGCTTCGACAAGGACAACAAGCACGACGCGGAGCTGATTGGTTCGGACCAGCGCACCGATGTCGCCCTCCTGAAGATCAAGTCGAGCCAAACCTTCCCGTTCGTCAAGTTCTCCGAGAAGCTGCCGCGCGTCGGTGATTGGGTGCTGGCGGTGGGCAACCCGTTCGGCCTCGGCGGTACGGTGACGGCAGGCATCGTCTCGGCCCAGGGTCGCGACATCGGCTCCGGTCCCTACGACTACATGCAGATCGACGCCGCGGTGAACAAAGGCAACTCGGGCGGCCCCAGCTTCAACCTTGCGGGAGAGGTGGTGGGCGTCAACTCTGCCATCTACAGCCCGACGGGCACCAGCGTGGGCATCGCCTTCGCCATCCCTGCCCGCACCGCCAGCGAGGTCGTCACCCAGCTCAAGACGGGCCAGCCCGTCAAGCGCGGCTGGCTCGGCGTGCGCATCCAGAACGTAGATGATGATACAGCGGCGAGCCTGGGTCTCCACGAGGCCAAGGGCGCTTTGGTCGCCGAGGTCACGAGCCCGAGCCCGGCCGCCGAGGCCGGTATCAAGAGCGGCGATACCATCCTCACCGTGAACGGCGTCAACGTCGCCGACAGCCGCGACCTCGCGCGCCAGATCGCCGGCTTCGCCCCGGGCACCACGGTGGACCTCAAGATCCTGCGTACCCAGAAGGAGCAGACCGTTCCGGTCAAGCTCGGGCTGCTGCCCTCCGCGCAGGAGATTGCTCGCCAGGGCCCATCGGGCCGGCCCGCGCAGCCGACCGAGCTGGGCCAGCTGGGTCTGGCCGTCCAGCCCGCCACCGGCCCTGGCCAGCAGGGCCTGCTCGTCACCGATGTTGACCAGAGCATGGATGCGGCCCAGAAGATCAAGTCCGGCGATCTGATCCTCGAGGTCAGCGGCGCGCCTGTCAGCACCCCCGACGACCTCGTCAAGGGCGTCAGGGAGGCCAACAGGCTGCAGCGCAGGGCGGTTCTGCTCAAAGTCAAGTCCGGCAGCGAGACCCGCTTCGTCGCCGTGCAGTTGAAGAAGAGCTGAGGACGCCCACATTTCGAGAGCTTGCACAGGCGAGGCGAGCCGCTCCCGTGGGAGCGGGGCGCCTCGCCTCTCGCGTCTTTAGAGGCAGCACCCAGGGGCCGCACAATGCGCGTGCTTGTGGTCGAAGACGATCGCGAAACGGCGCTGTTCCTGCAGCGCTCCCTCAAGGAGAACGGCCACGTCGCCGAGATCGCCGGCGATGGCGAGCTGGGCTTGGCGCTGGCGCGCGAAGGCGGCTGGGACGTACTGATCGTGGACCGCATGCTGCCCCGCCTCGACGGCCTCGCCCTGATCGAGAGCCTGCGCCGGGAAGGCGCCCGCACCCCCGTGCTCATCCTTTCCGCCCTCGGCGCCGTCGACGACCGCGTCAAGGGCCTGCGCGCCGGGGGCGACGACTACCTCACCAAGCCCTATGCCTACACGGAGTTGCTCGCCCGCATCGAAGCGCTGGCGCGGCGGCCGGCTCCCGAGGAGCAGGTAACACGCTACACCGTGGGCGATCTGACGCTCGACCGCCTGTCGCACAAGGTCACCCGCGGCGGCCACGCCATCGTCCTTCAGCCACGCGAGTTCCGGCTGCTGGAGTACCTGATGCGCAACGCCGGCCAAGTCGTGACGCGCACGATGCTCCTGCAGAACGTGTGGGACTACCACTTCGACCCGCAGACGAACGTCATCGACGTGCACATCTCGCGGCTGAGGAGCAAGATCGACAAAGGCTTCGCGAGACCGCTGCTTCATACGGTGCGCGGGTCCGGGTACATGATCCGTGACGGTGCTGACTAGGCTTCTGGGCTCGTCCCCGTTCCGCCTGACGGTCGCCTACATGGGCGCCTTCGTCGCGGCGGCGGCGCTCATCGTCGTCTACGTCGCCTGGCAGGCGAACGCGCTGTTGACAAGCAAGGCCGTCGAGGCGCTCGCGGCGGAGGTGACGAGCCTGCGCGAGCAGTTCGAGACCGGCGGGGCGCCGCGTCTCGTCGCCGCCATCGACGAGCGCGTCAAGGAGCCGGGCTCGGGTCTCTATCTCCTCCTCGATGCCGAGGGCCGCCGCCTTGCCGGCAACCTGCCGTACCTGCCGGAAGCGCTCACCCCGGACGGCCAGGGCCACCTGTTTTCCTACCCGCGCGCCTCCGACCGCAAGGGCCCGCGCGAGCGGCTGGGCATCGGGCTCTCCCTCTCGGTGGCCGGCGGCTTCACCCTGGTCGTGGCGCGCGACATCGAGGACCAGCGCCAGCTCGCCGCCAGTATCGGCCGCTTGGCGCTCATAAGCTTCGGCCTCTTGTGCGCGCTCGGCGTCGGGGCCGGTATCCTGATCAGCCGGGCGATGATGGCGCGCATCGAAACCGTCACCGAGACCAGCCGCCGCATCATGGCCGGCGACCTGTCGCGCCGGATCCCGTTGAGCGGCTCCGGTGACGAACTGGACCGCCTCGCCGCGAGCCTCAATGCCATGCTGGCGCGCATCGAGGAGCTGATGGCCGCGCTGCGCGAGGTGTCCGACAACATCGCCCATGACCTGAAGACGCCGCTCAACCGCCTGCGCAACCGCGCCGAGGCGGCCTTGCGCAGCTCCGACACCGCGGATTACCGCGACGGGCTGTCCCGGACCATCGAGGAAGCCGACGAGCTGATCAAGACCTTCAACGCGCTGCTCCTGATCGCGCGGCTGGAGGCCGGTTCCGCGGCCGAGAGCATGGCTCCCGTGGACTTGGCCGCTGTCATCGGTGATGTGGCCGAGCTGTACGAGCCGGTCGCCGAGGAGGCCGGCATCAAGCTCGCAGTTGCCGCGCCGCCCGGTCTGTGCGCCGTCGTCAACCGCGAGCTGATGAGCCAGTCCGTCGCCAACCTGGTGGACAACGCCATCAAGTATACGGCCGCTACCGGCGCGCTCGCCGCAGCCGGCGCCGCCGTCCCCCCCGCGACCGCTCCGCCCGAGATCGGCATTGCACTCGCCCGCGCCGGCGACAGCGTCGAGATCGCCGTCGCAGACCGCGGGCCCGGTATCGCCGCCGAGGACCGCGAGCGCGCCCTGCAGCGCTTCGTGCGCCTGGAGAAGAGCCGCTCCCGCCCCGGCGCCGGCCTCGGCCTCAGCCTGGTCGCCGCCGTCGCCCGCATGCACGGCGGCACCGTCCGCCTGGAGGACAACGCCCCGGGGCTCAAGGTGGTGCTCGCCATTCCGGTGCAGCGGTCCCGCATCGCGCCGTCGGATCAACGTCCGTGAGATCAACGCCCGTCAGATCAACGTTGACGCCTTGCCAGAGTCAGCCCCAGACTACATATTTGCACAGCGGTGTGCACAAAGATGTAACGACGGATTAGTTGCCCGCGTTTGGCAGGCGATAGTCGCCCCTCATCAGCCGGATAGTCGAACACCTCTGCGGCGCAGATAGGCTCGGCCTCATCGAAACGCGCGGTTGAGGAGGACAGCCATGGAGACCCACAGCCGGAAGCTCCTCGGGCGGCTTCAGCAAGACGGCTGGCGGGTGGTGCGGATCAGCGGCGATCATCATATACTGCAGCATCCTGATTTCGCGCACACAATCGTCGTGCCGCATCCCAAGAAGGATCTCCCGCGCGGTCTGGTGCGCAAGATCTACAAGGATGCAGGCTGGCGTCCGTAACGGAGCACCATGAGGACCTACTTCGCCATCGTGCACAAGGACGAGGACAGCGCCGTGGGCGTCGTGTTCCCGGATCTGCCGGGTTGCTTCAGCGCGGGCGACACCTACGACAAGGCCATCGCCAACGCTCACGAGGCGCTGCGGCTCTACGCCGAGGCCGAGCGGAGCGCCGGGCGGCAACTGCCGAAGCCACGGACGTTCGAGGCTCTCTATCGCGACCCCGAGGTGCGCGAGGAGGCAAGGGGCGCTCCGTTCGTCGGTATCCCGCTGGACGGGTTGGCGGGTGCTTCGGCCAGCGGCAAGCGCTTGGTGGGCGGGGCCAAGGTCCAGCGCGGCGCAACCGAGCCGAGGCTGCCGAAGCGCTCGCGCAATGCCGGCTGAGCTCCGGGCCGGCGGCCAGAACGGCTTGATCCCGCTCCATCGGCTCATCGCCGCCGCGCCCATCGTGCACGATGGCGAGCGGGCAAGCCGCGCGCTGGCCGACCTGGAGCGGCGCTGCGCGGCCGATGAAGAGTTGGCGGATCTGGGCCGGCTCATGAAAGTGCCCGCGGTGCGCGATTTGCTCGCGGGCATCTTCGGCGCGTCGCCGTATCTCACCAGCCTCATCGAGCGCGACCCGGCAGGCCTGCAGCGCGCTCTGGCCAGCCCTCCCGACCAGCGCTTCGCCGTCCTCGTGGCCGACCTGAACGCCGCGGTCGACGCCGCCGAGACCACCGCCGACGCCATGCGCGTGCTGCGCGCCTTCAAGGCTGAAGTGGCCCTTCTCACCGCACTCTGCGAGATCGGCGACGTTTGGCCGGTGGTGGCCGCCACGCACCGCCTGTCGGAAGCCGCCGACGCCGCCGTCGCCTCCGCTGTGCGCTTTCTCTTCCGGCAGGCCCACAAGAAGGGCGACTGGCTGGTGCCCGCCGGGCCGCAGGCGAGGCAATCCAGTGTCTCGCCCGAGGGCTATATCGTGCTGGCCATGGGCAAGCACGGCGCCTTCGAGCTCAACTATTCCTCCGACATCGACCTCATCGTCTTCTACGAGGCCGCGCGCGTGCGCCTGCGCGCCGGCCTGGAGGTGCAGCCCTTCTTCGTGCGCCTGACGCGCGACCTCGTGCGCCTGCTCACCGAGCGCACCGAGCACGGCTACGTATTCCGCACCGACCTGCGCCTGCGCCCCGACCCCGGCTCCACCCCGGTCGCCATCTCCACCGACGCCGCGCTCAACTACTACGAGTCCGTCGGCCAGAACTGGGAGCGTGCCGCCCTTATCAAGGCGCGCCCCGCCGCTGGCGACATCTCGGCGGGCCGGCGGCTGCTGCAGGAGCTGGCGCCCTTTATCTGGCGCAAGTACCTCGACTTCGCGGCCATCGCCGACATCCACGCCATGAAGCGCCAGATCCACGCGGTGCGCGGCTTCGGGCGGATCGCGGTGGCCGGGCACGACATCAAGGTCGGGCGCGGGGGCATCCGCGAGATCGAGTTCTTCGCCCAGACTCAGCAGCTGATCGCCGGCGGTCGCCAGCCCGCGCTGCGGGCGGCCGAGACGCTGGTGGCGCTGGAGCGCCTGACTGCCGCCGGCTGGATCGAGCCGGAGGTGCGGGGCGACCTCGACCGGGCCTACCGCTTCCTGCGCACGGTCGAGCACCGACTGCAGATGATCGCCGACGAGCAGACGCATACCCTGCCAGAGGACGCCGACCGGCTCCTGCGCCTCGCTCGCTTCTGCGGTTTTCCCGGCACGGCCGTCTTTGCGGCGCGCCTCACCGCCGAGCTGGAGTGCGTCCAGACCCACTACGCGCGCCTGTTCGAACACAGCCCCGCGCTGACCCGCGGCGGCGCCAATATGGTGTTTGCCGGCGAGGCCGACGACCCCGGCACGCTGGAGGCGCTGACCGGCATGGGCTACGGGCGCCCCAGCGGCGTGATCGCCGGCGTGCGCGCCTGGCACCACGGCCGTTATCCCGCCGTGCGTACGGCGCGGGCCCGCGAGCTCCTCACGGAGGTGCAGCCGCTGCTGATCGAAGCCCTTTCACGCACGGCCGACCCGGACCAGGCGTTCCTCGCCTTCGACCAGTTCCTCGCCGGGCTCCCCGCGGGCGTGCAGCTGTTCTCCCTGCTGCAACGGAACCCCGCGCTCCTGGAACTGGTCGCGGCCATCATGGGCACGGCGCCGCGCCTGGCCCGCATCCTGGCTCGTCGCCCCCGTGCGCTCGACGCCGTGCTGACGCCGGGCTTCTTCGGCGCCCTCCCGAGCGAGGCCGACCTCGGCGCCATCGTCGCGGCCGAGCTTGCGGGCGCCGCCGACTTCCAGGAGGTGCTGGATCGCGCGCGCCGCATCGTGCACGAGCAGAGCTTCCTGATCGGCGTGCGCGTGCTGACGGGTTCCATCGGCGCCGCCCAGGCCGGCGGCGCCTATGCCCTGCTCGCCGAGCGCATGATCGGTGCCATGCAGGCCGAGGTGGAGCGCGAGATGGCCAAGGCGCACGGCCGCGTGCCCGGCGGGGCCATGGCCGTGGTGGCCATGGGCAAGCTGGGCGGCAGGGAGATGACTGCCGCCTCCGACCTCGACCTCATCGTCGTCTATGACTTCGATGCCGGCGCCCTCGCATCGGACGGCCCCAAGCCGCTCCCGCCCACCCACTACTACACCCGCCTCACGCAGCGGCTGATCAGCGCGCTCTCTGCCCCCACCGCCGAGGGCAATCTCTACGCGGTCGACATGCGCCTGAGGCCGTCCGGGCAGAAGGGCCCGGTGGCCACCCAGCTTTCGGGCTTCGTGGGCTATCAGCAGGTCGAGGCCTGGACCTGGGAGCATCTGGCCCTCACCCGCGCCCGCGTCGTCACCGGTCCACCAGCCCTGCGCGCCGCCGTGGGGCAGGCGATCCGCAGCGCCCTGACCCGTCGGCGCGACGCGGCCAAGACGGCTGCCGACGTGCGCGACATGCGCGCCCTGATCGAAAAGGAAAAAGGCTCCCGCGACATCTGGGAGCTGAAGCAGGTGCGCGGCGGCCTCATCGACATCGAATTCATGGCCCAGTATCTGCAACTCGTGCACGCCCACTCCTGCCCTGAAGTTTTGAGCGCCAATACCGTTGATGCGCTCGTTAACCTTGAGCGCACGCGCCTGCTGCCGGCTCCGGCGGCCGATGTCCTGCTGCCGGCCGCCCGGCTGTTCGCTAACCTTACCCAGGTGTTGCGCCTTTGCGTGGATGGCCCGTTTGCCGCCGACAAGGCCGCCGAGGGCCTCAAGGCGTTGCTGATGCGGGCCGGCGAGGCCCCGGATTTTGCCCGCCTGCAGGCAGAATTGGCTGCCCGGCAGACCGCCGTAGCGGCGCTCTTCAAGGAAATCGTGGCCTGAGACAGGCGGATGGGGCCGGCCACCCGGCGCGACGGGTCGGCGTTGCTCAGACCGTTGAGGGGGCAGCAGGACCGCGTTATTTGCCGTATGGTCGTGCCCGGGAAAGGGGCGAACTGGTAGTCGCGGCGAGGCGAGATCGGGTGCTTGCACGCAAGGTTGGGGCCGGGCCGGCCGTGAAGCCGGGCCCTGGCGAGGAGGACGAGGCTGCACTGGTCGGGCGCGTCGCCGCGGGGGAGGCGCAGGCCTTCCGTGCGCTCGTTGACCGGCACCTGCCGACCGTGCTCGCCATCGCGAGGCGGATGCTGCGCGACGACGCCGAAGCCGAGGACGTGGCGCAGGAAACCATGCTGAGGCTCTGGCGCAACGCCGCCAGGCTGGAACTGGGCGAGGGCGGCGTGCGTCCGTGGCTGCGGCGGGTGGCCGCTAACCTGTGCATCGACCGGGTGCGCGCGCAACGCAACACCAGTCTGGGCGACACGCTGCCCGAGGAGGTCGAACCGCCGAGTCAGATGACACGCCTGGCAGAACGGGAACTGGGGAGAAGGGTCGATGCGGCGCTGAAGGCGCTGCCCGAAAGACAGCGGATAGCGCTCACGTTGTTCCACTACGAGGGCATGAGCCAGATCGAGGTCGGCGAGGTGATGGGCATATCGGATGAGGCGGTCGAGTCGCTCTTGGCGCGGGCGCGCCGGGCTCTCAAGGTCGCCCTCAAGGAGGAGTGGCAGGGTCTGCTGCCGCAGGCGGACTGAGGTCATGAACAGGTCTTCAAGACGGGTGCCGGAATGACGAGCACGAGCAATACGGGTATGACGTTGGCCGAGTTCGAGAGGCTGCTCGATATTTACGGTGCGGACCGCATGCGCTGGCCCGCGGACGCGCGCGCTGCGGCCGCGCATCTGGCTGCCAGGGAGGCGGCGGCGTGCCGGCTGCTGGCGGAAGCCGAAGTGCTCGACCGCGTGCTGCAGAGCGCGCCGGTGCCGGCGCTGGCTGTCGAGGCCGCCCTGGCAGAGCGCATCGTGGCCGCCGCCCAGCGCTCTCCGCGCATAGTGAAGCTGCCCTCCAATGCGCCGGCGGCGGATGACGCGGCGCCGGTTCAGGCCGCGGCGATGCCGAGCGACGCCGCCGGAAGGGATCGGAGGTTCGGGGGCGGAGGGGTGCGGCTCTGGAGCCGGCAGGCCGGCGCCGTCGGCCTCCTCGCGGCTTCGCTCGCTATCGGCGTCGTGATCGGTCATTCCAATTTGTCTCCGCAACTGTTGCCGGCGCTGGCCGACATGGCGGGCCTCGCCGATCACGACGATCTCGTGCAGATCGCCCTTTCCGATGAGGTCATGCAATGACCGCGGTGGTCACAGGCGTCCGCGGCGGGCGCGGGTCCCGCTGGCTGATGCCGGTTCTCGTCGGCTCCCTGGCACTTAACCTCATCGTGCTGGGCGCTGCCGGCTCGCTCCTGTGGCGCGGCCACTTCGAGGGCCCCGGAACGCCGCTGGGTCGGCGCGTGGTGCCGAGCGTCCTCGGCTACGCCGTGACGCTGCCGCCCGAACGCGTCAAGGAACTGGAGCAACAGACGAAGGAGGAATGGGAGAGGGTACGGCCCCTGCGGCGCACCCTGCTCGAGGCCCGCGACGCCAGCAACAAGGCCCTCGCTGCCGAGCCGTTCGACCGCGCCCGCTTCCTCGCGGCCCAGGCCCATCTTGCCGAGACCGACCGCGCCTCGCGCGAGGCGGCTTTCAAGCTCCACAGCGCCATCGCCATGCACCTCACGCCGGAGGAGCGGCGTGGCTTCCTGCGCTGGCGCGAGCAGCAGAGACGCCCCCAAAACCCTCTCGACGTCCCTGAAAAACCAAGCGCGGAGACCCCGCGGTAGGCCTTCGACACGGCAGCCTGGGGCGCCTGCCGGCCGGGAGGGGAAAGCTAATGCCCGCCGACCATCCTTCGGCGTGAGGCGCGCCGCAGACGCTGAGTGTGGCGCCCTGCATTTCCAGGAGCGAGCGCGCGAGGATAATCCGCAGCCCGCTCCCCGCCTCCGCAGGGCCTTCCTGGCCGTGCCGTTCCTCCCGTTGGCCGTCGCGTGCCCGCTCACCCACCGCAATCTCAATGTAGCGTACGCAGGTGCTGTAGCGTCCCGTGGCAGCGATCACCCCGCCTGGACGTGTGCGGCTCATCGCCTCTCCCAGCAGGTGCTGCAGGGCCAGGCTGGTGGCTTGTCCGTCGCACTCGATCTCGATGGCCCCGCACTGCTCCAGGTCGAGTCGGACATCAGATCCGGCCACTGCCAAAGCGACCCACGCTTCCTGCAGCAGGGCCGCGGCGGGCCGTCGCTCGCGCCGCTCGGCGCGCCGGTCGGTCACCAGCGCCGACATGGCGGTCGCGACGGCGAGCGCGTCCTCGGAGGCCTTGAGGAGGCGTCCGCCGCTCTCGCTGATGTGGGCCGCGTATTCCTGGTAGCGGGCGTTGCCGAGGGGTCCATGCAGCTCGCGCAGCATCACCTCGGAAAACCCGATCATGGCGTTGAGCGGCGTGCGCAGGTCGTGGTGCAGTTGGGCCAGCAGTTGGTTCGACCCTGCCAACTGCTCCCGCCGCGGCGCCGGCTCAACTCGGTCGCCGGACCGCAGCCCGATCAGCGCGGCGACGGCGCAGGCCACGGCCAGAAGCGCCAGATGCAACGCAGCCGGACCGTTTGGCCCTACGTCGGCCACGCGCCAGGCTTCGGTGATCGCGAGGCCGACGGCGAGGCCCGCAACGGCGCTGACGGCCAGCAAATGCAGCGGAGCGGGCTCTCCTGCGGCCCGTATCCCCTCGATGCGCAGGCCGACGCCGGCTGTCCACCGGCGCCACGCCCCGACGCCTTCCTCTTGCCCCGTGTCCGCCCAGCGTCCGGACAAACCTGCGCCGTGGGCTGACGTGCCGTGCGTCATCCCGTTGCCCTGCCTTGATTTTGTAAGAGATTTGCCGCCCACGAAGACCGGGACGACTCATACTGCCCCGAATCACT
>DATBKR010000282.1:0-2538 GCA_036555805.1 Hyphomicrobiaceae bacterium
GTTCAGGCCGCGGTGGACTTCTATGCCGGCCTCGGTTTCCGCCTCACCGAATACGCCGAGAGCGACGGGCCTGAGCCGCGGATCGCCGCCGCCTGGCTGCACCGCAAGGGCGGCGTGCACGACGTGGCCTTCACCAGCGGCGGCGGCCCGCGGCTGCACCACTTCGCCTACTGGGTGCCGGGTGTGCTCAACGTCATTCACCTGTGCGACGTGATGGCCTCCACCGGCTACCTCGCCAACATGGAGCGCGGGCCCGGCCGGCACGGCATCGCCAACGCCTTCTTCCTCTACGTGCGCGATCCCGACGGCCACCGCTGCGAGCTCTATGCGTCCGACTACCTCACTGTAGACCCCGACTTCGAACCGATCCGCTGGTCGCTGCGCGACCCGCGCCGCCAAACCCTGTGGGGGACGCCCGCGCCCAGGAGCTGGTTCGAGGAAGGCAGCGCCTTCCCCGGCACGCCCGTGCTGGCGCCGGTGCACAATTTCCAGCCGGTCGTGGCGGACTGAGCGGGGCCAGACCCGGGTCAGACCCTGCGGGTCTGACCCCATGGCACCCGTCATCCCGGAAGCTGAGGCCCGGCAGGGGCCGAAGCTGTCCGGGACCCTGGGCCACGAGTCGAACCTCTCGCGATCCCGGCTTGGAGCGTTGCTCGCCTGCGGCCCGCATCGCTCCAGCCGGGATGACGGGTGGAAAATGTGTCAGGTCGCAGCGTCTGACCCAGGGCCAGACCCCTCCTCCCCGCCGTCCTCGCTCTCCGCCTTGTCCGGGATGGCGTAGGCGCCGCTGAGCCAGCGGGAGAGGTCCACGTCGGCGCAGCGGCGCGAGCAGAAGGGGGCGTATTTCTCCTGGCCCGGCCGGCCGCAGATGGGGCATTTGCCGCGCCGCCCAGATCCCGTGCCGGCCGGTTGCGCACCCATGCTACTCGGGGTCCGTCTCGCCCAGCTTGAGCCAGTTGAAGTGGATCGGGAAGCCTTCGCCCATCAGCATGCCAACGGCCTCGGTGAGCGGCAGCCCCACTACGTTGGTGTAGGAGCCGCCGATCTTCTGCACGAAGCAGCCGGCGAGCCCCTGCACGGCGTAGCCGCCCGCCTTGCCGCGCCACTCGCGCGAGGCGATGTAGGCCTCGATCTCCTCCGCCGAGAGACGCTTGAAGCGCACGCGCGTGTCTACCACCTTGAGGCGCACGCGGTCCTCGGGCGTCACCAGGCACAGCGCGGTGAGCACGCGGTGCGAGCGGCCGGAGAGCAGGCGCAGCGCCGCGTAGGCCTCCTCCACGAAACGCGGCTTGACCAGGATGCGGCGCCCGACAGCCACCACGGTGTCGGCCGCCAGCACGTAGGCGTCGGCGATATCCTTGTCGTTGGCGATGGCATCGCGGCCGTCGAGCGCCTTGGTGCGCGCGAGCCGGGTGGCCAGCGCGCGGGGCATCTCTCCCTTCTTGGGCGTCTCGTCGATGCTCGACGGGCGCAGCGCGTCGGGCTCGATCCCGGCCTGGGACAGGAGCGTGAGTCGGCGCGGGGACGCGCTCGCCAGCACCAGCTTCGGCTTGAGGCCGGCCCTGCGCGCGCCCGCCTTGGAGCGCGCCAGCTCCGCCCGCAGCGTCTCGCGCCGCGGGCTGTCGGTGCGGCTCAGCGTGCTGAACACTCCGCCCCGCGTGGTGGTCATGGGGCACGGCCTCCGGGGTGCGCCTGCGATTCGGCGCGCACATTGGGCACGGGATGGGTTGAAAATCAAGGGTGTGCAGGTGTCAGACCCGGAGGGTCTGACACCTGGGGAGTAGGGAATAGGGAGTGGGGAGTAGGGGCGAACAACGGCTTCACACTCAACTCCCCGCTACTTCCTACTTCCGACTCCCCATTCCCGACTCCCCCAAACCTCAGACCGACGGGCCGCCGGCGAACCCGAAGCGCTGCTTGATGCGGCGGAACAGGTAGTCGCGCACACCGCGGTAGGCGTCGAGGACCTGCTCGCGGCTGCCGTGACCGATCATCATGGTGGCGTCGAACGTGGGCCAGAACTCAACGTCCACCGCCATCGTGCGCGTCAGCTCCAGCGCCTGGTGGTGCCCCTCCGGCGACAGCGTAATGATGAGGTCGAACGAGGTGTCGTGCAGGTCCTGCAGGGTGTGGGGCTTGTGGCCGGCGATGTCGATGCCGATCTCGTCCATGACCGCGGCCGTAAAGGTATCCGCGCCACCCGCCCGCACCCCCGCCGATACGACATAGCAGCGAGGCCCCGCGAGATGGCGCAGGATGGCGGCCGCCATGGGCGAGCGCACCGCGTTCATGGTGCAGACGAACAGTACGGCTCCGGGCAGCTCCGTGGCCTCTTGGGCCGACCCTTGGGCCGAGCCCTGGGCCAACACTGGGCCCACCGCACGCGGCACCTGTCACCCCTTCCAATGCAGCGCGCAGATGAGCGTGAACAACCGCCGCGCCGTGTCGGGATCGACGTTGATCTTGCCCTTGAGGCGCTCGGTGAGCACGCGGCTGCCCTCGTCGTGCAGCGCGCGCCGGCCCATGTCGATGGCCTGG
>DATBKR010000283.1:0-4602 GCA_036555805.1 Hyphomicrobiaceae bacterium
CCCTGCGCGGCATTCAAGAGGAGGCCACTCCTTACCGCCTGAGGCCGATCATCACCTCACGGCATCAGGAGATGCGGCGGACCTGAAATGTCCGTGAGGATCTGGATTTGGTGGATCGCGGCGCCGCAGAGCGCCGGCAAATGGATAGCGGTTGTCCCTCCTCCCGCCTATGGTTGCAGTCTGAGCAAAGCAGATTGCCGAGGGCTTTGCAATAGAGCGTTAGAATTCCAAGGACTTACACGTCACTCTTGCGGCAGCGCCTCCCCTGACCCCGGCGTGGGCAGTCGTCAATGCGACGCTCCTGCGACACCTCCGGGAACCACCAACCCCTTGACCCGGCTTCAGAATCGACCGCGCTGCGGTCGGGTGCCGCCCAGTCGGGCCCGCCTCCCCATCCCTAGGCCTCGCCGAGATGACGGCGGACGGCATCCAGGAACGAGGCGATGGAAATGGGCTTGGAGATGTAGGCCTCGCACCCGCCGCGGCGGATGCGCTCCTCGTCCCCCTTCATGGCAAAGGCCGTGACGGCGATCACCGGAATGTCGGCCAGTTCCTCATCGTCCTTGAGCCACTTGGTGACCTCCAGCCCCGACACTTCGGGCAGCTGGATATCCATGAGGATGAGGTCGGGCCTCTGCTGGCGCGCCAGCCGCAGCGCTTCCATGCCGGTGCGCGTCTGCAGCGTGCGGTAGCCGTGGGCGGCGAGCAGGTCGTGGAAGAGCTTCATGTTGAGCTCGTTGTCCTCCACGATCATCACCGTCTTGGGCAGGCCGCGCGCCTGCAACCGGCGATCCGCGTAGGCGCTGTTGGTCCCGTAGTAGGTCATGCGTTCGGCGAGCCCGCGTTACGCGCCCGCATCGGTCTTGCACCGATTCTGCAGGCGCCCTGACGGCACTCTGCTTCAGAATGCGTAACCAACTGTTTAAGCTGCCCTGACTGCTGTATCGGATGGCGGAGCGGGTGTAGCCGTGCTGCGTTTGGGCATCGATCTGGGCGGCACCAAGATTGCCGGCATCGCGCTGGCGCTGGGCGGGGCCACGGTGGCCGAGCATCGCATCGCCGCCCCGCGCAAGGATTACGCCGCCACCCTCGCGGCCATCGCCGAGATGGTCGCCGGGCTCGAGACGGCGGCCGGCGCGCGCGGCACGGTGGGCGTGGGCATGCCCGGCTCCATGACGCCCGCGGGCGACGTGGTGCAGAACGCCAACTCGACCTGGCTCAACGGGCGGCCCCTCGCGCGCGACCTGGAGGCGCAGCTGGGCCGGCCGGTGCGCCTCGCCAACGACGCCAACTGCTTCGCCCTGTCGGAGGCCGTCGACGGGGCGGGGGCCGGCGCCCAATCCGTGTTCGGCGTCATCCTCGGCACCGGCTGCGGCGGCGGCCTGGTGTCCGGCGTGCACTCGATCGACGGGCCGCTCGGCATCGCCGGCGAGTGGGGCCACAACCCGTTGCCCTGGGCCGCGCCCGACGAATATCCGGGCCCGGCGTGCTGGTGCGGCAGACGTGGCTGCCTGGAGACCTGGGTCTCGGGCCCCGCACTGGAAGCCGACCATGCGCGCATTGCAGGAGAGCAGCTCGCCGGCGCGGAGATCGTTGCACGCGCCGGGAGAGGCGATGCGGCGGCCAAGGCGACAATCGACCGCCACGCGAGCCGGCTGGCGCGCGGCCTGGCGCACGTCATCAACATCTTCGATCCGCACGTCATCGTGCTGGGCGGCGGCCTGTCCAACCTCGCGCACCTCTATGTGGCGCTGCCCGACCTCATCGCCCCCCACATCTTCGCCACCGACCCCCGCGTCACCATCAAGCCCCCGCGCTGGGGCGACGCCAGCGGCGTCCGCGGCGCGGCGTGGCTGTGGCAGGCGCCAGAAATCGGAAATCAGTAGTCAGAAATCAGTGACAGAGAGGCTGTGCCTGACTTCTGATTTCTGACTACTGGCACTTGGACGGCTCGTGGAAGGAGATTTCGGTGAGGTCGCCTTCCAGTGCGAAATCGCCGTAGTCGATGTGGAGCTTGCGGCTCACGCCGTTCTCGAACATCAGGAACGCGATCTCGTACACCGGCAGCGCGTCCGTGCCCTGGGAGCCCGGCTCGAAATAGGCGATCGAGACCGGCCACGCCTGCACCGCGTTGAGGGGCTCCGCGCCGGCCGCCGCGGCGAGCTTGCGGTTGCCGCCGGGCGGCCGTGCACGGCCGAGCGCGGCCACGGTGTCATAGACCTTCTCGCCCTTCTCCGAGCCGTCGTAGAGGTCGGCGCGGAACGAACTCTTGCCCTCGCGCGCCGCCCGGATCAGCGCGATGGTGTGCTGGATGGGGAAGTAGGCGCCCGCAGGCAGCGAGAGGCTGCGCTTGGCCGGTTTGGTGAGGTCCACTTTGATGCCCTCGGCGGCCCCGAGACGGGCAGCGTCGCCGGCCGTCGCCTCGGTGCTCTTGTCGTCGCGGAACTGGCTCGAATCGAAACGGAAGCGCTTGCCGACCGAATCCTCCCACGTGGTGGAGCGCAGGTCCGAGACGGTGGCGCTGCCGCTCTGGTGCATCATGCGCGTCACGAAGCGCATGGTCTGCGTGTAGCCCTCGCACGGCGAGCCGGTGAGATCGTAGACCATGCGCCCGGCCACCGACTGCACGCCGGTGCCGCCGCGGGTGGCTGCCAGCGTCAGCTGGTAGGTGGCACGATGCGGCGCGAGCGGCACGCTCTCTCCGGCCGCCCAGGCCCTGGCGAAGGCGCCCTGGGCGGCAAGGGCCGCACACAGCAGAGCGGCACAAAGCCCGGCACGCAGGCCGTGCCTGAGGCTCCTGTCAGTCATGCTCTCGTCTTTCCGTCGCATGGAACGCCGCGGGGGGTGGGTCATCACTCTACCACTTCGCGTGGCGGCGGGCCACGGAGTCACGTTGAGGCCTCGGACCACCGCTCACCTGGCGGCCATCTGCAAGGCCATAGCGCAGGAGGGGGCTGACCGCCATCGCCGGGGGTCCGGAAACCTGTGCGAGCGAGACTCGCTGGGCGAGGTCCCCGATAGCAGGAAGCCCCGGCTTGGTGCCGGGGCTTCCCGCCTCCGGGATGACAGGCGTCCTACTCCTCCTTGCGCCGGGGGATGCTGGGGACAGCGCCGGACCTTGGGCGGTCCTTCTTCTCCTTCGGGGCGGAGAGGGCCTTGCGCGGGGCGGCCTCGACCAGCGCCGGGGTCTCGCCCTCATCCTCCTCATCGTCGTCATCGTCGTCGCCGGCGTCCTTGGCCTTGGGCTTCGGCTCGGCTGGGAAGTACTCGAACGCGAGCTTCTTCTCCTCGCCCTCGCCCTCCACCAGAACCTTGACCGTGCCGCCGTGCTCCAGCCTGCCGAACAGGAGTTCGTCGGCGAGCGGCTTCTTGATGTGCTCCTGGATGACGCGGGCGAGCGGCCGGGCGCCGAACTTCTCGTCGTAGCCCTTCTCGGCAAGCCACCGCGCGGCCGGCTCGGTCAGCTCGATGGTGACGCCGCGGTCGGCCAGCTGCGCCTCCAGCTGGAACACGAACTTCTCCACCACCTTCAGGATCACCTCGGGCGGCAGACCGGAGAACGGGATCACCGCGTCGAGCCGGTTGCGGAACTCGGGCGTGAACAGGCGGTTGATGGCGTCCATGTCGTCGCCCACCCGCTTGCTGGAGCCAAAGCCGATGGCGGGCCTGGCGAGGTCGGCGGCGCCGGCGTTGGTGGTCATGATCAGCACGACGTTGCGGAAGTCCACCTTCTTGCCGTTGTGGTCGGTGAGCTTGCCGTGGTCCATCACCTGCAACAGGATGTTGAACAGGTCCGGGTGCGCCTTCTCGATCTCATCGAGCAGCAGCACCGAGTGCGGGTGCTGGTCGATGCCGTCGGTGAGGAGGCCGCCCTGGTCGAAGCCGACGTAGCCCGGCGGCGCGCCGATGAGGCGCGACACGGTGTGCTTCTCCATGTACTCGGACATGTCGAAGCGCAACAGCTCCACGCCCATCAGCGAGGCGAGCTGCTTGGCCACCTCGGTCTTGCCGACGCCCGTGGGGCCCGAGAACAGGTAGCAGCCGATGGGCTTCTCCGGCTCGCGCAGGCCGGCACGCGACAGCTTGATGGAACTGGCCAGCGCCTCGATCGCCTTGTCCTGGCCGAACACCAGGCGCTTCAGGTCCTTGTTGATGTTGGCCAGCACCTCTGCGTCGGACTTGGAGATGGTCTTGGGGGGTATGCGGGCCATGGTGGCGACCGTGGCCTCGACCTCCCTCACGGTGATCTTCTTCTTGCGCTTGGCCTCCGGCACCAGCATCTGGGAGGCGCCGGTCTCGTCGATCACGTCGATGGCCTTGTCGGGCAGCTTGCGGTCGTTGATGTACTTGGCCGACAGCTCCACCGCCGCCTTCACGGCGTCGCTGGTGTACTTGAGCTTGTGGTACTCCTCGAAATACGGCTTGAGGCCCTTCAGGATCTCGATGGAGTCCTCCACCGAGGGCTCCTTGATGTCGATCTTCTGGAAGCGGCGCACCAGGGCGCGGTCCTTCTCGAAGTGCTGGCGGTACTCCTTGTAGGTGGTGGAGCCGATGCAGCGCAGCGTGCCCGACTGCAAGGCCGGCTTGAGCAGGTTGGAGGCG
>DATBKR010000284.1:0-4657 GCA_036555805.1 Hyphomicrobiaceae bacterium
GGAAGGCGGCCTTGCACAGCGGCTTGGCGATGGCGAGCTGGTCCATCTCCTCGTAGTCGCCCTGCTGCAGGTCGACGATCTCGCGCTCCGACGAGCCGGAGATCAGGATCATGGGGAAGCAGTTGGTGGTGGCGTTGGCGACGGCGGTGAGGCCGTTCAGGAAGCCGGGCGCCGACACGGTGAGGCAGATGCCGGGTTTCTTCGTGAGGAAGCCGGCGATCGAAGCGGCATAGCCGGCGCTCTGCTCGTGGCGGAACGAGACGACGCGGATGCCGGCCGCCTGCGCCATCCGGCCCAGGTCGGTGATCGGGATGCCGGGCACGTTGTAGATGGTGGTGACGCCGTTGAGCTTCAGCGCGTCGATGACGAGGTGAAAGCCGTCCGTCAGGTCCCGCTCGCCGGCCGCGATCGTGTCGATGTCTTGAGCCGTTGCTGGCATCCTGCTGCCTCCCACACGTTTCTTTGCCTGTCCTTGTGCGGCTGCGCCGGTCATCGCGCGTTGGCCGTCGGCCGGCCTGCGACCGCGCAGCCAGCCTAATCTGCGGAGCACCGTGTCCTCGCCGCCATGGGCAAACCTTCTTCGTCCCTGCTCGTTGCAAACATCGCGGCGCGTTCACGCTCAATCGAGGGTCACGAAGCGCTCGACGTGATCCCTGAGCCGCAGCGTGTGTTCGCGCACCAGGCGCTCGGCGCGCTCGGTGTCGCGCGCCTCCAGCGCGTTCACGATCTCCTTGTGGTCGATGATCGAGCGCCTGGCACGGTCCTGCTCGAAGATGGTGCGCTGCCTAATGGCCCGCACGTGGAAGAACAGCCCGTCGGTGATCTCGGCGATCAGCGGACACTTGCCCAGCGCGACGATCGCCTGATGGAACTTGATGTTGGCGTCCGAGTACTCACCCATCTTGGTGGCGATCTTGTCCTGCGAGAACTGGTCCACCAACGTATGAAGCGCGGACAGCTCGCGCCCTCTCGCCTCCTTGGTGGCGAGCCGAGCCGCCATGCTCTCCAGCGCCGCCCACACCGTGATCATGTCGAGGATCTCGGCCTTGGTCTTGCGCACGATGAAGATGCCGCGCCGCGCCACGATCTTGACGAGGCCCTCCTGGTCGAGCTGGGCCAGGGCCTCCCTGAGCGGGGTGCGGCTGACACCGAAGCGCTGCGACAGGTCGCGCTCGTCGAGCCGCAGTTCGGCGTCGTCGGCGTAGATGTTCATGTTGGTGATGGCGGCCTTCAGCGCCTCGTAGGCGCGCGCCTTGAGGCTCAGTCCCTCGCCGATCGGGCCGATCTTGAGTTGGGTATCGGGCACGTCGCATCACTCACGGCAGCGCTCGCCTGCTTCGTGGCTGGGGCGCTTTGTGGTTTCTGGTATACCATACACCACAAGGCCCTGCGGATGCAAGCGCGACACCCGATCAGCAGTACGGCCAGGTTGAGGGGCCCTCGTGATCTTCGCTTGGGGGGAGATCTATAAGTCTGCCATCAACCCCGACGGGCACCTTCGGCGCCAAATACGCCGCCACCAACGCCGGTCTGTTCTACACCGCGAAGGCACCGCCGGGCTTCTCCCGCCGTGCCCAGCACGCTGCAAACGACGACCGGCGGTTATGACACGGTGTCGATCATCGGCCCCATTGCCAACGTCGGCACCGCGCCCCTGGCCATCGCCCTCCTGAAACCGTGGCGTCATCCGTCAGGGCGACGAGGTTCAAACCGGCACGGCGGTCATGATCGCAGCGCGCGGATGGCGCACCACAGCGCGGCGATCAATCGACGGAGGCCTGCGACTTATAGGATGCACCTGCTAGGATGCACCTGCGCCGACGGCGCGTGCGGGCTGAAGTATGCGGAAGGTAGCCCCGCCGAAAAATGCGAAAATGCGACGTTGCGTTGGGTCGCCACTTGGCACAATCTATACAAGGCCCAGAACAACACCGACATCAGGCCTGGATAGATGTCATGGTGGCGGCGCGCACGCGACAGCACCACAGCGCAGAAAATCGATCGATAGGGGCCGTGCGACTTGTAGGATGTGGACCTCCACCGACGGCAGGCGCGCGCGCTGCAGTACGCGGAAGATAGCCCCGCCGCAATAAGCGATGTTGCGCTGGGTCACCACTTGGCACAATGTATACCAAGCCCGGAACGTGACGGCACCACATCGCAGAGATTGATCGAAAAATGCCTGCGACTTATAGGATGTGGGCCTCCGCCGACAGCGGGGCGTGCGCGCGGAAGATAGCCCCGCCGAAAATGCGATCTTGCGTTGGGCCGCCACTTGGCACAATGTATACCAGACGAGAACAAAAACCGGGGTCGAATCCCAACTCCAAGCCGGCGTCAGGCCTGACGCGCGAGGAAACGACGGGAAGGCAACACTCGTGGAAGACATCGCCTCGCTCATCGGCGGCTTCAAGGTCGCGCTCTCCTTCTACAACCTGGCCCTGATGCTGGTCGGCATCCTGCTGGGTGTCATCATCGGCGTGCTGCCGGGCCTGGGGGGCGCCAACGGCGTTGCAATCCTGCTCCCGCTCACCTTCAGCATGCCTCCCACCTCCGCCATCATCATGCTCTCCTGCATCTATTGGGGGGCTTTGTTCGGCGGGGCCATCACTTCGATCCTATTCAACATCCCGGGCGAGCCGTGGTCGGTGGCGACCACCTTCGACGGCCATCCCATGGCCCAGCGGGGTCGGGCGGACGAGGCACTTACCGCCGCCTTCACCTCCTCCTTCGTCGGCGCGCTGGTGGCGGTGATCGTGATCACCTTCCTCGCACCCGTCATCGCCAAATTTGCCTTGCAGTTCGGCCCCGCGGAATTCTTCTCGGTGTTCTTCCTGACCTTTGCGAGCTTCGTCGGCATGGGACGAGGATCGCCCTTCAAGGTGCTGGCATCCATGTGCATCGGGTTCGCGCTGGCGGCGGTCGGCCTGGACCAGGTCACAGGTACGCTGCGCATGACATTCGGAACCGAGCAGCTGCTGGTCGGCTTCGACTTCCTGATCGCGGTCATCGGCCTGTTCGGCATCGGCGAGATCCTCTCGTCCATGGAGCAGGGCCTGCACTTCTCCGGCAGCCGCGCCTCGATCCGCCTCAACGCCGTGCTGCAGACCTGGAAGCAGCTGCTCAAATACTGGACCACCTCCATCCGCAGCTGCATCATCGGCTGCTGGATGGGCATCACGCCGGGAGGGGCGACTCCGGCCTCGTTCATGAGCTATGGCCTGGCCAAGCGCTTCTCCAAGCGCGGCGGCAACTTCGGCAAGGGAGAGATCGAAGGTGTTGTGGCCCCGGAGACGGCCGCGCATGCGGCCGGCACCAGCGCGCTGCTGCCGATGCTGACGCTCGGCATTCCGGGATCGCCGACGGCGGCCGTTCTGCTGGGCGGATTGATGATCTGGGGGCTGCAGCCGGGGCCGATGCTGTTCGTAGAGCAGAAGGACTTCGTGTGGGGGCTGATTGCGTCCATGTATCTGGGCAATATTGCCGGGCTGCTGGTGGTGCTGACCTGCGTACCTCTGTTCGCCGCCATTCTGCGGGTGCCGTTCTCCATCATCGGCCCGATCATTCTCGTCATCTGCGCGGTTGGTGCCTACACGGTGCACAACAGCATGTTCGACGTTTGGATGATGCTGGTGTTCGGCGTCGTCGGCTACGTCTTCACCAAGCTCGGCTATCCGCTTCCGCCGCTGGTGCTGGCGATCGTGCTCGGCGACAAGGCGGAGGAATCGTTCCGGCAGGCGATGCTGTCGTCGCAAGGCAGCCTGACTATCTTCTGGTCCAACTGGCTGGTAGCATCGATCATGTCGCTTGGGCTTATCCTGCTGTTCTGGCCGGCGGTGACATGGCTGCTGGACAAGCGGCGTAAAATGAATTCGCCAGCGGTTCCGGCGCCAGCCGGGGCGGCTGTGGTGGATGGCGAACGGTGACGGGGCCGTTCGTGTATGACGCCCGCGGGCAGACAAACATAAGCTAGAGGAGGAACACCATGGCGCGATACCCGAGCAACCAGTGGTCGGGCTCGACCCGCAATATCAGGGCATTGGCTGCCTGTGCCGGCGCTTTGGCGCTGGCCTCAGCCACGCTCATCAAGGCAGCGCCGGCCACCGCCGAGACGTGGGAGCCGACCAAGCCCATCACGTTTATCATCCCGGCGGGAACCGGCGGCGGCGCCGACCAGATGGCGCGCTTCATCCAGGGCGTCGTTGCCAAGCACAATCTCGCAAAACAGCCCATCATCACGATCAACAAGGGCGGCGGTGCCGGCGCCGAGGGCTTCCTCGAGGTCAAGAAGTCCGCCGGCGACCCGCACAACATCATCATCACCCTGTCCAACCTGTTCACCACGCCGCTCGCCACCGGCGTTCCGTTCAGCTGGAAGGACCTGACCCCGGTGGCCATGCTGGCGCTCGACCAGTTCGTCCTCTGGGTGCCCGCCGACGCGCCCTACAAGACCGCGAAGGAGTACATCGACGCGGTGAAGGCCGCGCCCGACAAGTCCTTCAAGATGGGGGGCACAGGCTCCAAGCAGGAGGACCAGATCATCACCGCGGCCCTGGAGCGGCTGACGGCGCCCAAGAAGTTCACCTACATTCCGTTCGGCGGTGGCGGCAAGGTTGCCGTGCAGCTCGTCGGCAAGCACATCGACTCCTCGGTCAAC
>DATBKR010000285.1:0-3101 GCA_036555805.1 Hyphomicrobiaceae bacterium
ATGGCACGCACGCAGAAGGTGGACCTCGCCAAGATCTCGGTGCTGGCCCTGGCGGAGCAGTATCTCGCCTTCGTCGAGCGAGCGCTGAAGCTCAGGCTGGAACTGGCGGCGGACTATCTGGTGATGGCCGCGTGGCTCGCCTTCCTCAAGTCCAGGCTGCTTCTTCCCCCCGATCCGAGCAAAGACGAGCAGCAGCCGACCGGCGAGGAGCTGGCCGCGCGCCTGGCGTTCCGGCTGATGCGGCTCGATGCCATGCGCAACGCCGCCGGCCAGCTCATGACGCGCAAGCGGCTCGGTCGCGACGTTTTCACGCGCGGGCAGCCTGAGGGCCTGCGCACCGTCCGCGTGCGCAAGTATACCGCCGCGATCTTCGACCTGCTCAAGGCCTACGCCGAGCAGCGCCGGCGCACGATCAGGCGCGTGCACGTGGTGCCGCGCCGCACGGTGTGGTCCGTCAAAGAGGCCCGCGCCCGCCTCGAAGCGCTGCTGGGCGAACGCACCGACGAGTGGGTGCATCTCGACGCGTTCCTCAAGCAGTACGGCGCGGTGCCCGACATCGCGCGCACAGCGCGCGCCAGCTCCTTCGGCGCCAGCTTGGAGATGGCGCGCGAGGGCCTGATCGAGCTCTCGCAGGCTGAGCCGTTCGCCCCCATCTATCTGCGCAGACGCGGGCCGGGCGCGGCCTGGGAGCGCCTGACGTAGAAGGGGTAGAAGGGTCAGACCCGCGCGCCGACGTTGGAGTTGCAAGTTCGGGGTTGGAGGCGCGGGATCGGACCCCGCCTCCGTCGTGGGTGTGAGTGGTCGGAGCTGAAGCGCTGCCGAAGAAGCAGAACAAGAACAAGGGGAAAGGCATGATCCCGCCCAAGCTCACCGCGGTCTCGCAGGACCCCGGGTCGGAGGGCGTGCGCGCGCCCGGCTTCGCTGAGGCCGAGGTCGAGATCGACGCCAGCGAGGTGCTCGCGCACGAGGGCTGGCGCGGGCTCCCGCCCAACGTCGCGCAGCTGCCGTCGGCCGACCGGCGCCAGCAGCTGCGCATCCTCGAGGCCCTGCTGTTCGCGGCGTCCGAGCCGATGGCCGAGAGCTTCCTGTCGCAGCATTTGCGGTCGAGCGACGACGTGACGGCGCTGCTGGAGGAGCTGAAGGGCTTCTACGCCAGCCGCGGCGTCAACCTGGTCAAGGTGGCGGACAAGTGGATGTTCCGCACTGCCGAGGACCTCGCCTACCTCCTGGAGCGCCACGCCGAGGAGCAGCGGCGCCTCTCCAAGGCCGCGCTGGAGACGCTGGCAATCGTGGCCTATCACCAGCCGGTCACGCGCGCGGAGATCGAGGAGATCCGCGGCGTCTCGGTGTCGGCCGGCACGCTCGACGTGCTGATGGAAATCGGCTGGGTGCGCCCGCGCGGCCGGCGCCGGGCGCCGGGCAGGCCCGTCACCTACGGCACCACCGAGGAGTTCCTGGTGCACTTCGGCCTGGAGTCCATAAAAGATCTGCCGGGCCTCGCCGAGCTCAAAGGCTCCGGCCTCCTGCAGAACAACCTGCCGCCCGACTTCATGGTCCCGGAGCCTACCGACGCCGCCGCGCTCATGCCCGACGAACTGCCCCTCGACGTGGGCGACGACGGCGCAGACGAACGGTAACGGCTCCCAGCGAATCGTGGCGCGCCTCCTTGCACCTAAAGTCGACGGGTCGAGTATAGTTCTATTCTCGACGGATGGAAGAGGTACGGCGTGCGCAGAATGCCCGTGATCGCCGACAAGCCGGCCTCGCGCGTCAGCGTGCGCGCTGCGGGCACGATCGCGGCCCGCGTCACGTTCGAGGGCGTGGCCCGGCGCTACGGTGCCTTCGAGGCGCTCAAGGGCTTCTCGCTCGACATCGCGCCCGGCGAAGTGGTGTGCCTGCTCGGCCCCTCGGGAAGCGGCAAGACCACGCTTCTGCGCATCGCCTCCGGCATTGAGAAGCCCACAGGCGGGCGCGTGGTCATCAACGGCCTGGAGGTGGCGGGCCCCAACCGCTTCGTGCCGCCCGAGAAGCGGAACGTCGGTCTCATGTTCCAGGACTTCGCGCTGTTCCCGCACCTTACCATCCGCGACAACGTCGCCTTCGGCCTCAAGTCGCTGGGCCGGGAGGAGGCGGCGCGCGAGGCGCTGGCGGCGCTGGCCTGCGTCGGCCTCGAACGCTACGGCGGCGCCTACCCGCACATCCTGTCGGGCGGCGAACAGCAGCGCGTGGCGCTGGCGCGCGCGCTGCTGCCGCGGCCGGCGGTGATGCTGATGGACGAGCCGTTCTCGGGCCTCGACGTGCAGCTGCGCGAGCGCCTGCAGGAGGAGACGCTGGCGCTGCTGCGGGAGACGCGCGCCACCAGCCTCATCGTCACCCACGCGCCGGCGGAGGCCATCCGCATGGGCGACCGCATCGCGGTGCTGCACAGCGGGCGCATCCTGCAGGCCGGCAGGGCCGAGGAACTCTACCGCAACCCGGAGAGCCTGTTCGTGGCCCGGCTGTTCTCCGAGATCAACGAGGTGCCGTGGACCGTGGAGGGCACGGCGCTGCGCACCCCGGTCGGCACCTTCGTGGTGCCCGGGATGGCCGACGGCGATCGGGCCGTGCTGTGCATCCGCCGCCGGGCCATCCGCCTGCAACCGGCGGGGCAAGGCCTGGCCGGCCGCGTGCTGCGGGGCAGGTTCCTCGGGGACCAGGCCCTGCTCGAGATTGCGGCCCAGGGCTTCGAGCGACCTCTCACCACCCTGGTGCGCGACGGCGAGCAGCCCCCGCAGGGCGCCGAAGTGGGGCTGGCGGTCGATCCGGAAAGCGTGCTGGTCTTCCCGGCCGGGCAGTGATTTCGCCGCATGGCCTTGGCGGATATCAAAAAATCTTTGAATTCGCAGGGATTTGACTAAGTAATAGAGGGGGCGTCCAACTTGCCCATGGACGCCCTGTTGCGATAGGGTTGCAGACGTGCGAAGCAGCCCAGGCTGCAAAGGGAGCGACAGAGAATGGGAAGCTTTAGCATCTGGCACTGGCTCATTCTGCTGGCGGTCGCGCTTCTGCTGTTCGGCGGCAGCGGCAAGATCTCCTCCATCATGGGCGACGTGGCCAAGGGC
>DATBKR010000286.1:0-3933 GCA_036555805.1 Hyphomicrobiaceae bacterium
TGTCAGACCCTCCGGGTCTGACACCATGGCTCCAACGGCGTTGCGGAACGGTGTCAGACCCGGAGGGTCTGACACCTACACCTGCGCCGCGTAGCCGCCGTCCACCGGGATGGCCGTGCCCGTGACGAAGCCGGAGGCGGGGCTCGCCAGGAACACGGCGATGCCCGCGAGATCGCCAGGGACGCCCCAGCGGGCGGCGGGAGTGCGCATCAGCACCATGGCGTTGAGCCCGCGCACCTGCTCCCGCGCCTCGCGCGTGAGGTCGGTGTCGATCCACCCCGGCAGCACCGCATTGACCTGGATGTTGTCCTTGGCCCAGCCGGAGGCCAGCGCCTTGGTGAGCTGCACGATGCCGCCCTTGGAGGCGCCGTAAGCCGGCGCGAAGCCCGCCCCGAAGATCGACAGCATGGAGCCGATGTTGATGATCTTGCCGCCGCCCGCCTGCTTCATGGCGGGGTAGGCGGCCCGGCAGCATACGAAGGCGCTGGTGAGGTTGGTGTCGATCACCTCTTTCCATTCCGCCGTGGCCAGCTCCTGGGCCGGCTTGCGGATGTTGATGCCGGCGTTGTTGACGAGGATGTCGAGCCGGCCGAGCCGCGCCACTGTTTCGTCCACCAGCTTGCGGCACTGCGCCTCGTCGGCCACGTCGCCCGCCACGACGGCGGTCTTGGCGCCGAGCTTGGTGAGCTCGGCCGCCGCAGCCTCCGACTTGGCCTGATTGCGCCCGGCGATGGCGATGGCCGCGCCGGCCTCGGCCAGCCCGCGCGCCATGCCGAGCCCGATGCCGCCGTTGCCGCCGGTGACGAGGGCCGCGCGGCCGGTGAGATCGAAGAGGGACATGGAGGTGCTCCAGAGGGGTCTGCTGCTGCGGGTCTGCCCCTTTTACTGAAAGGAGATGGGCCTTCTCAACCGTATGGCCAGATCGGCCAAACGCAAGATGGCGTCAACAAGGTTGTCGCCATCGACATTGATGAAGCAATCCAGTGAGCTGTGCGGGACGAGGCCGAAGCCGTCCGCGACCTGCCGCTGCCAGCTGGCATGGAATGGCACGACGGGCAGCGTCTCCATCTCGTTCCGGATCGTCTGCAACTCCCGCTTGAGCGCGGCACATTCCTCCGCCGACCACTCTCCATCGCAGTCGGAGTGCATCATGAGCGTCGGGAACCTGCTGCCCCATGCCCCGTCTTCGAGCTCGGCACAGATGAAGTCGCGCCAGGCTCCGAAATCGCTATAGGACCCGACCTGGAAGCCATCTATATCGTCGCCACTCTCACGACCCTCATAGATACAGAGGACGAGACCCATAAACCCCCTCCCTTACCCGTCGATTGCGACTATGAGGCGAGCCTCCGGCCGTCGGCGTGAGGATCGTTGTGCTCGACTGGGGACGGCTGGGTCGTCGCAAGCCAGCGGTCGAGATCGGCGAGGGCGCGGGCGGTCAATGCCCGCTTCTTCGCGGCGCCGCGCTCCTTGCCCTTGATGCGGTTGCCGGCGGCATCGCGCGCAGGCCCCTCGATGGGCGGGAACAGGCCGAAGTTGACGTTCATGGGTTGAAAGGACTGGGGCTGGAACGAGCGCGCGCCGCCCTCGCCGTCGGACGCGAGGTGGCCGCCGGTGATGTGGCCGAGCAGCGCGCCGAACGCCGTGGTCGGCGGCGGCGGCGCCCACGCCTGGCCCAGACGCTCGGCCGCCGCAGCGCGCCCGGCCAGCAGGCCGATGGCGGCGCTCTCGACGTAGCCCTCGCACCCCGTGATCTGGCCGGCGAAGCGCAGGCGCGGCTCGGCCTTGAGGCGCAGCGTGCCGTCGAGCAGCTTCGGCGAGTTGAGGAAGGTGTTGCGGTGCAGGCCGCCGAGCCGCGCGAACTCCGCATTCCCCAGTCCAGGGATCATCCTGAATATGCGCACCTGCTCGCTGTGCTTCAGCTTGGTCTGGAAGCCCACCATGTTCCACAGCGTGCCCAGCGCGTTGTCCTGGCGCAATTGCACCACGGCATAGTGGCGCTCGCCGGGGCTGCGCGGGTTCGACAGGCCCACCGGCTTCATGGGGCCAAAGCGCAGCGTCTCGCGCCCGCGCTCGGCCATCACCTCGATGGGCAGGCAGCCGTCGAAATAGGGCGTGGACGCCTCCCACTCCTTGAACGAGGTCTTCTCGGCCGCGAGCAGGGCATCGAGGAATGCGTCGTACTCGGCGCGGCTCATGGGGCAGTTGATGTAGTCGGCGCCGGTGCCCGCCGGCCCCGGCTTGTCGTAGCGCGACTGGCGCCAGGTGATGCTCGCGTCGATGGACTCCAGATGCACGATGGGCGCGATGGCGTCGAAGAACGCCAGCTCCGCCTCGCCCGTGAGCCGCTGGATGGCGGCCGACAGCGCCGGCGAGGTGAGCGGCCCGGTGGCGACGATCACGCTGTCCCACTGCGGCGGCGGCAGGTCGGCCACTTCGCCTCGCGTGACGGTGACGAGCGGATGGGCTTCCAGCCGGCGCGTCACCTCGTCCGAGAAGCCGTCGCGATCCACTGCCAGCGCGCCGCCCGCCGGCAGCTTGTGCCGGTCGCCCGCCGCCATGATGAGCGAGCCCGCCCGCCGCATCTCCTCGTGCAGAAGGCCGACGGCGTTGGTGGCGGCGTCGTCGGAGCGGAAGCTGTTGGAGCACACGAGTTCCGCGAGGCCGCCGGTCTTGTGCGCCTCGGTCTGGCGGTGGGGCCGCATCTCGTGCAGCACCACGGGCACGCCGGCCCCGGCGACCTGCCAGGCTGCCTCGCTCCCGGCAAGCCCACCGCCGACGATGTGGATGGGGGCGTGTGGCATGGGGCTGCCTCTACGCCCGGACGCTGCGAATTGCAAACGGGGGCGCATGCGCGGCCGGCGCATGTCTGCGCAAGCTGTGCTATCCAGACGGTGCCCAACGCAAGATCGAAGCACTTGGAGTGATCTGCCCGTCCACCGGCGTCGTTCACCGGTACAGCCATGCGCAGAAGCGCGAAAGAGCTGAAGATGAGATGGTTCCATGAGGGCATTGATCGTCTGTACATAGGCCTGATGCATCGGCTGGTGCCGCCGGTCTTCCGGAGGGGCAGTGCCTCGCCGTCGCTGCATGAGCATCTCGCATCGGTAGAGCTGCAAGTCTCCCCGCTCGCCACGGATCGCCGACGCTACACCCTGGCGGCACGGACGAGGGTGGGCGATCTGCAGGCCGGGTTCCGGTGGCGGGAGGGCTCGCATCCGACAAGCCCCGTTCTGATCTTCCACCACGGCCTGGGGGAGATCCCCTACGACCACACGTTTCGCGGGATTTTCCGCCGCGATGCGCCGGCAGACGCCCATCTCGTTGCCATCCGCGCACCCTTTCATCGCTCCCACATCGACTGCTGTCGAGGCTTGGCCAGCTTGAGCCGTTTCCTTGCCATGTGCGCGGTCTCCGTCGCTGCGATCGAGGCGGTCCGCCAAGCATTCGCCGCGCGTGGAGCACGAAATTGCGTCGTCGCCGGCATCAGCCTCGGCGGATTCCTGACGCTGCTGCACCACCTCGCCCATGGCACAGCGGACACCTACCTTCCCCTGATGGCCGGCCCCGATCTGGCCCACGCCCTTCTGTCGACGCCGTGTCGCCGCCTGCTGGCCTCGCGGGTGCGCACGCATCCAGCCCATCTGACGGCATGCCTGGACCACCGCGAGTCCTTTCGCGCCAGCGATACGCGGCGCGTTTTTCCGCTCCTTGCGCGGCACGATCTCTGGATGCCGCTGGCCTATCATCAGGCGGAGTACACCGCGAGCGGAGTCTCGGTGACGCTGATCAACCGGGGGCATATGACGGGCTCGTGGGCTTTCACTGATCTGCGTGCCCACCTGCTGGCGCATCTGCGCGCATCCGTGTCTCACGAGCCGCTAAACTAGTGCTCCATAAGGCCCGCGGGATCCGGGGATTGGCGCGCGCGCG
>DATBKR010000287.1:0-15878 GCA_036555805.1 Hyphomicrobiaceae bacterium
CGCGATCCCGATCTCTCTGCAGGCGCGCAGAACCCGGAGCGCGATCTCGCCGCGGTTGGCGATCAACACCTTGTCGAACATCGGTGCGAGGCGGCTCCGCAACTGCTACTCTACGATGACCAGCGGCTCACCGAACTCGACGGGCTGGCTGTTGGCGACGAAGATGCGGGCGACGACCCCGGCCTTCGGCGCGGGGATGTGGTTCATGGTCTTCATCGCCTCGATGATGAGGAGCGTCTGGCCCTGTGAGACGCGCGCGCCTACTGTAATGAACGGCTGGGCGCCCGGCTCCGGCGCCAGGTAGGCGACGCCCACCATCGGCGAGCGCACGCAGCCCGGGTGCTTGCCGGGATCGTCCTCGGCTGCGCCGGCGGGCCGGGGCTGGGCGGAGGCCGCGGCCGGCGCCAGGGCGGCGGCGGGGGACGGCGCGGCCGCCACCGCTGGGGCCAGCTGGCGCGCCACGCGCACGCGCATGCCCTCGCGGTCGATCTCGATCTCCGTCAAGCCGGTCTCGGTGAGGAGCTGGGCAAGCTCGCGGATCAGCTCCTGATCGACACTGGACTTGCCCTTGATGTCCTTCGCCATGGGCTTGGTCGGTCCCTTCTCGATTGGCTCTGGTCGCCGTGTGTGCATGCGCCGGTGCAACTCATCGTTGGGAGGGCTCGCCGCGGCGGGCGGCGGCCTTGGCCAGCAGGCCGGCCATGGCCTCGATGGCCAGCTCGTAACCTTTGGGCCCGAAGCCGCAGATCAGGCCCTGTGCGGCGGGCGAGACGTAGGAGGTGTGGCGGAAGGCCTCGCGCCGGAACACGTTCGACAGGTGCAGCTCGATCACCGGCAGCTCGGCTGCATTCAGGGCATCGAGGATGGCGACGGAAGTGTGCGTGTAGGCGCCGGCGTTGAGGACGATGCCGGCGGCCCGCTCGCGCGCTTCCTGGATCCAGTCAACCAGCGTGCCCTCGGAATTGGTCTGGCGGAAGTCCACCTCGAGCCCGAGCGCGCCGGCCCGCGCCTCGGTGCGCCGGCGGATGTCGGCGAGCGCCTCGGCGCCGTAGATGGCCGGCTCCCGCGCGCCGAGCAGGTTAAGGTTCGCCCCGTTCAGAACAAAGACCGGCTTGGACATGGCTGCCGCCTCGACTCATTGGTGTGGACCGGCAGGACGCGACGGTGTGCCTTTGGGCGTGGTTGGGCGTTAACTTTGCGCGGGCCCGTGTAACACCTTTCGCCCGGCCGGGGAAGACCGGGCGAGGGACGGGGTCAGACCCGTTGCGGCGAGGGGTCTGGCCCCTCAGCTCAGCAGACCTTGCAACCTTCCTGGCGCACTTCGGCGACGAGCTTGGTCATGCGGTCGAGCAGGTTCTCGGGCGCGCCGGGGATGACGCGGTCGCCGATCATGAAGTGCGGCGTACCCTGGATGCCGAGCTTCTGGGCGAGCGCGCGCGTGCCCTCGATTTCCTTCTTGATCTCTGGAGAGGCCATGTCTTTCTTCAGCTTGGCCATGTCGACTCCCACCTTCTCGGCGATGCGCAGCGCCGTGGCTTCGTTGGCCTGGCCCTGGTTCTCGAACATGGCGCGATAGAACTCCCAGTACCTGCCCTGCATCTTGACGGCCAGGGCAACCCTGGAGGCGTCTTCGGAGCCCTTGCTCAGGATCGGCAGCTCCTTGAGGATGAGGCGGACCTGCTTCTCCTTCTCCACCAGCTTGGTCACGTCGGAGAGGGCGCGCCTGCAGTAGCCGCAGTTGTAGTCGAAGAATTCCAGCACCGGCACCTCGCCCTTGGGGTTGACCACGCCCGAGAAGGCCGGGTGAAAGATCTCCGAGGCGTTGCTCTTGATGACCACTGCCGTGCGCTCGGCCTGGACCTTGTCCATCTTGGCTTCCAGGGCCGTCTGCATCTCCACGAGGATCTCGGGGTTGTTGGTCAGATAGTCCTTGATGATCGCCTCGATCTCCTGCCGACGCTCGGCGCTCACGGCGGGCGCCGCGCCGGAGGGCGCGGTTGCGGTGGGGGCGGTCTCGGCCCTGGCTGCCGGTATGCGCAGGGGCTCGCTGCGGCCGATGGCCAGCGCCGTCCACACCAGCACGACTGCGGGCACGAGCAGCGCGACACCCTTCCTGGATCGAAGGGCTTCGATGGCATTGGCGAAGTTCATCCGTGTCTCCTGTGGCATGGCGGCGGCGGCCGTTTACCGTGTTCCTACTCGCTGGGTTGCTTGTACTTGATGATGTCGTCGGCGCGAAGCCAGTCGGGCGAGCCGGTCGGAAGATGCTTAATCGCCCGCTTGGCAAAGACCTGCGCTTCCTTGATGTTCCCTTCCGCGAAGCGGCCCTGGGCGACGGCAGCCTCGGCCTGCGGCTGCTCCCCTTTTCGGGCGAGTGCGGTTCCCAACAGATTAAAGGCGGTCGCATTGCCGGGATCATTGGAGGAGGCCCGCCGCAGGAGGCCGATCGACTCGTCCAGCACCGCCTTGTCCTCGGTGCCCATCAGGGCCTGGGCCAGCTCGACCTGCATCAGCGGCTCGTTGCCGCCCGCCAGCTGCAGCGCCCTGCGGTACGGCCCGATAGCTTCGCGATGCTTGCCGGCCCAGTAGTAGAACTCGCCCTTGATCTCCCAGAAGTAGGCGTTGTCGGGCTTCTCCCGGATCAGCGCGTCCACCTCGCCCATGGCCTGGTCGCACTTGCCCGAGCAGTTGCGGACGATGGCGCGGGCGTAGCGGGCCGGAAGGCTGTTGTCCTTCGCAGGGTAGCGGTTGAGCACGGTCTGGGGCGCCTCCAGATAGCCCGAGATCTTGGCCCGCACCAGGTCGTGGCGCAGCTGCAGCGCCGGCGGATCCTTCACGTCGACGTACGGGCTCTTGGCGACCAGATCGCGCAGCCTGGCGATGCGGTCGGCCGCCACGGGGTGGCTGCGCACGTACGCGTCCTGGTAGTTGGCCGAGACGTATTCCTGCTGGGCGAAGCCCTCGAAGGTCTCCAGCATGCCGCGGCCGGACTGGTGCGTGGCCTCCAGGAACTTGATGCCGGCCTGGTCGGCCGCGGACTCCTGCGAGCGCCGCTCGCTCAGGAACGAGCGCATCAGAAACTCCTGGCTGCCCATTCCCACGCCGATGCCCAGGTTGCCCATCTCGCGCGCGGTGTCGCCGCCCGATGCGGCTCCCGCGGCCATGGCGCCGATCCCCAGGATCATGAGCAGGGCGGCCTTGGTCTGGTCACGCGCGATGCGCGTCCGCAGCGCCGCCATATGCCCGCCGGTGATGTGGCCGGTCTCGTGGGCGATGACGCCGATCACCTCGTTGGGCGTCTTGGCCTGCAGGATCGTGCCGTGATTGATGAACACGTTGTTGCCGTCGATCACGAAGGCGTTGAAGTTGTCGGCCTTGACGATGCGCATCGTGATGTGCGTGCCGAGGCCGGCAGCGCGGAAGATAGGACGCGAGTAGTCCTTGAGGAGGTTTTCGGTCTCGGCATCGCGGATGAGCGGAATCCCCTGCGCCACGGCGGCGGACGAAGCCAGGCACGCCGACAGGCCGTAGAGCCCCGCGACCGCCGCGGCGCGCCAGCGGAAGGAGCGAAGGCGGCCGGCAGGCGCTGCGGCTGCGACACGAACGACGGCGGACATGCCGGAATCGGTCTGATTCTGCTGCACGCTATATTCCCTCGTGCTGTAGCGCTCAGCTGGAGCAGTTGTTGCGTGTGTACCGGCGACTGACGCGCTGGTTCAACTAGGCAACGCGAACCGGCCCAACTATAAGGCCCCTGCTGCCCGCGCGCGCCTCACATTATCGCGGGGCGGGCCCCCAAGCGGTTCGACATGCGGCTCGTCTGGGCGCGCCGATCAAGGGCGTGCCGATTAAGGCGCAACCATGGCGGTTTCAGGGCCCGAGCCGCGCGCACGCACATCGACCGGCTGAGATGGATGACCTGATGCAGAAGACACGATCCGAGCCCGGCGCAGCGGCGGCCGGCCCGCAGCCCTCGCGGCGCAGCGCCATTCCCGCCTTTATCGTCATGGACGTGATGCAGGCCGCGGCCGAGCGCGAGGCTTCGGGGCAGGGCGTGATCCACATGGAGGTGGGCCAGCCCGGCACGCCGGCGCCGCGCGCGGCTCTGGCGCGGGTGGCTCAGGCGCTGGAGCGCGATGCGCTCGGCTACACCGTGGCGCTGGGCCTGCCGGAGTTGCGAGCGCGCATCGCGCGCCACTACGCCGAGCGCCACGGCGTGGCCGTGGAGCCGGAGCGCGTGGTCGTGACCACCGGCTCGTCGGCGGGCTTCGTGCTGGCCTTCCTCGCGCTGTTCGACATTGGCGCCAGGGTCGGCCTGTCGGCCCCGGGCTATCCCTGCTACCGGCACATCCTGACGGCGCTCGGCCAGCAGCCGGTGCCGATCGTGACCGACGCGGCGGGGCGCTGGATGCCGACGGCGGCGCAAATCGGGGACGCCTGCCGCACCCAGGGCATCGCCGGGCTGGTCGTGGCAAGCCCGGCCAATCCGACCGGCACCATGCTGGAGCCGCAGCGACTCGCCGAGATCGCCGCCGCGTGCCGGGGCGCCGGCATCTGGCTGGTATCGGATGAAATCTATCACGGCCTGACCTACGGCATGGCCGAGGAGACGGCGCTGGCACAGTCCGGCGACGCGGTCGTCGTCAACAGCTTCTCCAAGTACTTCTCGATGACGGGGTGGCGCGTGGGTTGGCTGGTGGTGCCGCCGGCGCTGGTGCGGCCGATCGAGCGGCTGGCGCAAAACCTCTACATCTCGCCACCCGCGGTGGCGCAGGTGGCGGCGCTCGGCGCATTCGACGGGATCGAGGAGCTGGAGGCCAACCGCTGCGTCTATGCGGAGAACCGGGAGTTGCTGCTGGCGGAGCTGCCGAAGATGGGCCTCGACCGCATCGCGCCCGCCGACGGCGCCTTCTATCTTTATGTCGATGTCGGAGAGTTCACGTCCGACAGCCCTTCGTTCACCCGGCGGATGCTTGCCGAGATCGGTGTCGCAGCCACACCCGGCGTCGATTTCGACGCCGAGCGAGGCAGCCACTATGTGCGCTTCTGCTATGCGGGAACCACGGCGGACATGGCGGAAGCCGCGCGCCGCCTCTCAAGATGGAGCGGGCTCAAAGCCCGCCGCTAGTCCAGCCTGCGCCAGAGATGGGGTCAGACCCCTCGCAACCCGGCGTGGCGCAGGAGCCGATCCCGCAAGATGCGAGGGGTCTCACCCCCGCCGGGCGTGGCTACTTGCAGGCGCGGGCGAAGGCGGTGCACTCGAAGGCGACAGTCTTCCACTCGCACTTCTCGCTGATCTTGCTGATCTTGACGTTGTCGCCGCCCCAGGCCTTGGCTTGGTTCTTCATGGCCGCGTTGGCCATGAACGACGCGAAGTTCTCCAGCACGCCCGTTCCCCATCCGCCGGCGCGGATGCAGTGTGTGGCGGCGGCGGCGCTGCCCGCGTGGGCCAGGCTCAGCCCGGCGACGAGGGCAATCGGAATGAGCTTCTTCATGCTTCCCTCCTCCGTTGAGGCCGTCATTCGACGCGAGGCACGCGCGCGGCGAGAGACACGCCGACAGGAAACGCCTCAGACGCAATTAAAGACGTCTAACGCTCACTGAACAATATGGAACGCCCAGTCCGGCGCCGGCCCTCGAGCCCTGCGCCGGACCGGACTCGGAGAATCAGTCTACCGAGACGCGCCGCTGCCACCAGCCCCTGCGCGCAGGTTTCAGTGGATCGCTCGGAACTGGATCGGTCTGGACGGCCCCGGCGTGGGCAGACTCCGCTGACGGAGGTTCGACAGCGGCTGGCGTGGCTTCGGCTGCGGACGCCGGCTCCACTGCCGGGGGCGCGCTCGATTCGCCCCCGTGGGCGTCGGCAGGCTCGTCTGCGGGGGTAGCCGCCGCGACATGGACGGTCCCACTTTGCGCCACGGGCTCGATCTCCCGCTGCCCGTCGCGCGCCTGGGGCTGCGGGTCCTCGTCGGCCGGCTGCTCAAGCTCCGGCTGCGTCGCCTCAGTGGCACGTGCGGATGCCCCGGCTGCAGCCGTCGTATCGCCCGCCGCCGTGTCCGGCGCGGCTTCGTCGGAACCGACCCCATCGGGCGCCGCCGTCTCCGCTTCGTCAGAGGCGGCCTCGCGGTCCCGGCCGCGGCGGCCGCCGCGCCGACCGCGCCGCCGGCGGCGGCCGCGCCGGTCCTCGCGCTCTTCGTCGCCCGGCGGAGCCGTCGGCTGCTCGCCGAGACCGGGGATCTCCGCGACGGTCGCCTCGCCGGCCAGTTCGGATGAGCCGTAGGCCTCTTCCTCGGCCGCGTGCGGGGCTTCGCCGTTGCTCAGGGGGCGCCCCCCCGGCTCGCCGCGACCCTCGTCGCGGCCCTCGCCCCGGCCGTGCGCCTCCGCGCGATCGTCGCGACGGCCGCGACGGCGCCGGCGGCGCGGACGGCGCTCCTCGGCCTCGGCCTCGTCGTGCGCCTCGACCTCCTCGGGCCCCTGGCCGGCGCCGGCCGCGTCGTCCTCGGTCTCGCTCTCGAAGGCCCACTCCATGTTGACCGCGGACGAGCGCTCCGCTGCCTTCTGCGGTGCCGGAGCGGCTGACTTCTCGATGACGAAGTTGGCGCCCTGCATGCGCTCGCCGGCCTGCACGGCAATGGAAACGCCATAGCGGCGCTCCATCTCGGTGACGAAGCCGCGCTTGTTGTTCAGGATGTACAGCGCCACGTCGGCGTTGGTGACGGCAGTGAGCGAAGAGCGCGAATCGCGCACCAGGTGGTCCTCCAACGCCCGCAGGACAGCCAGTGCCACCGACTCGGTGGAGCGGACGATGCCCGTGCCCTGGCAGTGCGGGCACTGCGTGGTGGAGCCCTCCATGACGCCGGTGCGCAGCCGCTGGCGCGACATCTCCAGAAGACCGAAGTGGCTGATGCGGCCCACCTGGATGCGTGCGCGGTCATGGCGGAGGGCCTCCTTGAGGCGGTTCTCCACCTTGCGGTTGTTGCGGCGCTCCTCCATGTCGATGAAGTCGATGACGATGAGCCCGGCGAGGTCGCGCAGCTTCACCTGGCGGGCGATCTCCTCGGCCGCCTCCAGGTTGGTCTGCAGCGCCGTCTCCTCGATGGAGAATTCGCGCGTGGCCTTGCCCGAGTTCACGTCGACGGCGACAAGCGCTTCGGTCTGGTTGATGACGAGATAACCGCCCGACCGCAGCGTGACGTAGGGGCTGAACATGGCGTTCAGCTGGCGCTCGATCTGGTAGCGCGAGAACAGCGCCTCCGGCTCCTCGTAATTGATGACGTTCTTGGCTTGGCTCGGCGACAGCATGCGCATGAAGTCCTGCGCCTCCCGGTGCGCCGCGTCGCCGGCCACCTGGATCTCGTCGATGTCCTTGGAGTAGAGGTCGCGGATCGATCGCTTGATGAGGTTGCCTTCCTCGTAGACGAGGCTCGGCGCGGTGGACCTGAGAGTCAGCTCGCGAACATTCTCCCACAGGCGCAGCAGGTACTCGAAATCGCGCTTGATCTCCTGCTTGGTGCGGGCCGCGCCCGCGGTGCGGATGATGAGGCCCATGCCCTCCGGCACCTCGAGATCCTGGGCGATGGCCTTGAGGCGCTTCCTGTCCTGCGGGTTGGTGATCTTGCGGGAGATGCCGCCGCCGCGCCCGGTGTTGGGCATCAGCACGGTGTAGCGGCCGGCGAGCGAGAGATAGGTCGTGAGCGCCGCACCCTTGCTGCCCCGCTCCTCCTTCACGACCTGCACCAGGATGATCTGGCGGCGCTTGATCACCTCCTGGATCTTGTAGGAGCGGATGTGCCGGCGTGGTCGCTCCGGCACCTCCTCGAGGGCATCCTCGGTGCCCACCTGTTCCAGGGAGGCGCCCACCATCTCGGGGGCCTCGGCGCCTTCGCCGCCGTTGTCCTCCTCGATCTCCTCGACGTGGCCGCCGGCCTCGTGCCGGGCTTCGTCGGCCTCGTCCTCGAGGACGGGCGCAGCGGCCGGCCGCTCGGAAGCCGCGGCGGTGTCCGACGGCCCTGAGCTGAGCGTGGCGTACGGCGCCAGCAGCGCCTGCGCCGGCTCCCCGCCGAGCCGGTGTCCGTTCGGCTCGTCACGACCCTCGCCGGCCTCGCAATCGGGCGCACTCTCGCTCGCCTGGGCGCGGGCCTCGGCCTCGGCCTCGGCCTCGGCTTCGGCTTCGGCTTCCTCCTGCAGCAGGGCCTGCCGGTCGGCGACGGGAATCTGATAGTAGTCCGGATGAATCTCGCTGAAGGCCAGGAACCCGTGCCGGTTGCCGCCGTAGTCCACGAAGGCGGCCTGCAGCGAGGGCTCTACGCGGGTGACCTTGGCGAGGTAGATGTTGCCCCGGAGAAGCTTGCGCGCTGCCGACTCGTAGTCGAACTCCTCTACCCGGCCGTTGCGCAGTACCACCACCCGAGTCTCCTCGGTGTGCGTGGCGTCGATAAGCATCTTGTTCTTGCTTTCCATGTCTTGAAATCCCTGGCGCCCCGATGCGCGAGATTCAGCCGCGTCGCATCAGGACGCAGGCGGCCGCGCAGGCGCCGATCTTGGTTTCGGTGTGAGGATCGCGACGCCCCAATCGTACTGACTGGGCACACTCCGAGCGGGAGCGGCACGCCGATGCGGACGCAGCGCGCCATCTGCGATGGCGGCGATGACGCCGGCACCGAAACTGTCGGTCGGCCGATGTTCCCTCTGCGAAGTGAGTACGCTGTTGTCATGATCCACGTTGGCGCTCGGGGCGTGGCGGTCGCGCTCATGCCCCTGAAGCAGTGCCCGGCCATCGGGCAGTCTGGTGAACTCGTGCGGTGGCCTGCATCCGCGCCGGTCCTCGATCGGCAAGCGGGCGAAACACCCCAAGGCAAACGGCCCCTGGGCGGCACGATCAACTCACCGCCGGGCCTGCGCCCGCGGCCGGCAAATTCGCGCAAAGAGCAAGCGGACGACCGTCGCAGCGCACGACTTCCATTCTGCAACAACGCTGCCCTGGCGGCGAGCCACGGGGCTCCGGACCCGGCGGCGTGCTTAGGGGATGGCCGCGCAGCGAGCGATCGCTGCTCTCTTGCGTTGCGGCTTTTTCTAGGCCGATGTCCCCAGCTTAGCAAGCGGGTTTTTGGCGGCCCGATGTCGCCCCGGTCGTTGCTCCAATGCAGCCTTTGATTTGGCAAACATGTGGTTAATGTGTTCCTGCGGCGACCGCAGCGATGGAGGGGGCGGAGCGATGGGAGCGCCTGGCAGGCCGGGGGCTGGCGTTTGGGGAGCGACCGGGCGGGCGCTCGCGATCTGGGCGGCCGTGGGGGCCATGGGTGGGGCCTGGGCGCTCGCCCCGGCCGGAGCGCTGGCGCAATCCACCGAGATCAGGAAGACACTGGCGCCCGAGCACGGCTCTGGCCAGACGGAGATCCCCAAGTCCCGCCCCGGCGCGGCCGGGCAGGAGCGGTCGCATGACCAGGGAAATGCCAGGATCAATGACCGGGCCCCGGAGCGAATCGAGCCGGCCCTGCCCGAGACGCGCCAGGAGGCGAGCGGGCAGCGCATGGCGCCTGCCGGGCAGGAACCGCTTCCGGACTTCGGCAGCGAGAGCGCGACGGCGATGCAAGCCGAGGTCACGGGGGACGCGGCGCTGACGCGCTTCTCGCTGCTCTTGTCGGCGCAGGTGCGCTACCACGTGTCCAGCCTGGCCAATCCCTACCGCATTGTCATCGACATGCCCGCCGTGGACTTCCGCCTGCCCGTGACGGCGGGCCAGCGGGGCCACGGGCTCATCCGCGCCTACCGGTACGGCCTGTTCGGGCCCGGCAAGGCCCGCGTGGTCATCGACACTACCCGGCCGGTGCGGGTGCAAAAGCACGCGATGACGGTGCGCTCGGCCGACAAGGCAGTGCGCCTCGTCCTCGACCTGGCGCCCACGGACGAGGCGAGCTTCCTCGCCGACGCCGCCCAGTCGGCCGCGGCCCGCAGCCCGGAGCCGCACGCCGCGGAGGACGCCCACCCGCCGCCGGTGGCCAGCACGAGGCCGGTGATCGTCATCGATCCCGGCCACGGCGGCCCCGACCCAGGCGCAGTGGGCGCCGGGTTCCGCGAGAAGGACGTGGTGCTGGCCGTGGCCCAGCAGGTGCGCGCCGCGCTGGAGGCCACCGGCCGCTACGACGTGCACATGACCCGCTCCACCGATGTCTTCATCACACTGGGCCGCAGAGTCGCCTTCTCGCGTCAGAGGGGCGCCAGCCTGTTTGTGTCCATCCACGCCAACAGCGTGCCCAACGAATCGCAGAACGCGGCGATCGTGCGCGGGGCGGCAGTCTACACCCTGTCCGAGGAGGCCTCGACCCGCGAGGCGCAGCGGCTCGCCGAGAACGAGAATGCGGCCGACCTGCTCGCGGGCGCCGAGTCCCGCTTCGACACGGTCAACGAGGTGGACCGCATCCTCGCCGACCTCAAGTGGCGGGAGACCTCGGAATTTTCGGCCGACTTCCGCGGCCGGCTGTTGACGCATCTGAAGAGCGCAACGCCGCTGTCGCGGGAGCCGGCGCCGTCGGCGGCGTTCATGGTACTGCGCCAGGGCGACTGCCCGTCGGTGCTGGTCGAATTGGGCTACGTCAGCAATTCCAAGGACGCGCAGCTGCTGGTCTCGCCCGACTGGCAGCGGCAGGTGGCGCGCTCGATCGCGGGGGCCGTCAACGACTTCTTCACCACGCACGAGCGGCGCCCTTGACGCGGCCGCGTGACGGGCGGGCGGCCGGGCATGCCGCCGGGGATTGTCCGATGCCGGTCGGGGGCGCGGTATCGCCACATTCACGACTAATGTGCCGTCATTGCCCATCGCCCTTGCGGCCGCCTGCAACCTCGACTAGACAGCCCGCAAAGACGGGATTTCGACGCAATGAGACCTGTCCAAATTCTCCCGCCGCCGCCCGAGCGCAGGAGACGCAGGCGGCGTAGCTGGCTCTTGAGCCTGCTCACCTTCGTGTTTGCGTCCGGCGTGCTCCTGTTCCTCGGGGCCGTCGCCGTGGCCGGTTTCTACGTATGGATAGCGTCGCGCGACCTGCCGGACTACGAGCGCCTCGCCAAATACGAGCCGCCGGTGATGACGCGCATCCACGCGGCCGACGGCACCCTGATGGCCGAGTATGCGCGCGAGCGGCGCATCTTCGTGCCGATCAACGTCATCCCGAAGACCGTCATCCAGGCCTTCCTGTCGGCCGAAGACAGGCGCTTCTACGAGCACGGCGGGCTGGATTTCATGGGCATCGCCCGTGCGCTCATCAAGAACTTCCAACGCCGCGGAAAGCGTGCGGAAGGCGCTTCCACCATCACCCAGCAGGTGGCGAAGAACCTGCTTTTGACGAGCGAGCGCACCTTCGACCGCAAGCTCAAGGAGGCGATCCTCTCGATCCGCATGGAGCGCACATTCAAGAAAGAGCAGATCCTCGAGCTCTATCTGAACGAGATCTACCTCGGCATGAACTCGTACGGGGTCGCCGCCGCAGCGCTCAATTACTTCGGCAAGGAGCTGGCCGAACTGAGTGTCGAAGAAGCCGCCTACCTCGCCGCCCTGCCCAAGGGGCCCAACAACTACCATCCGTTCCGAAAGACGAAAGAGGCCACCGAGCGGCGCAACTGGATCCTGGACCAGATGGCCGAGAACGGTTTCATCACCGCGGACCAGGCGCGGGCGGCGAAGGCCAAGGAGCTCAAGGTCAACATCCGGCCGTTCGGCACGCAGATCTACGCCGCCGACTATTTCGCCGAGGAAGTGCGCCGCGAGCTGCTGCAGATGTACGGCGAGGACGGTCTCTACGGCCGCGCCGAACGTACCGGAGACGGCAGCGAGCGCGTCAACGGCGGACTCTCCGTGCGCACCACGCTCGATCCCAAGCTGCAGCGGATCGGCCGCCGTGTACTGATCGACGGCCTCGTCGCATTCGACCGCGAACACGGCTGGCGCGGCCCCGTGAAACGGATCGAGGCCTCGGGCGATTGGGGGGCGGCGCTGAACGCCATCGAGATCCCTACCGATCTGGCGCCATGGCGCCTCGGGGTGGTGCTGCAGGCCGACCGCGGCAAGGCCACCATCGGCCTGCGTCCGCCGCGCTCGCCCGACGGCAGCATCGTGGCCGGGCGCGAGGCGGTCGACATCCCGTTCGACGAGATGAAGTGGGCCAGGAGCGCCGGGCGTCCCGCGCCCAAGGCGGCCACCGACGTGCTCAGCCCGGGCGACGTGGTGTGGGTGGCGCCGAAGAACGCCGACCAACCCACCGGCGTGTGGTCGCTCATGCAGATCCCCGAGGTGGGGGGCGGCCTCATCGCCATGGATCCGCACACGGGGCGGGTGTACGCGGTTGTGGGCGGCTTCTCGTTCTCGCAGAGCCAGTTCGACCGCGCCCTGCAGGCCAAGCGCCAGCCGGGCTCCTCCTACAAGCCGTTCGTGTACGCTGCTGCGCTCGACAACGGCTACAAACCGACCAGCATCGTGCTCGACGCGCCCATCGAGATCGACCAGGGCGCCGGCAAGGAGATATGGACGCCGAAGAACTACGACACCACCAAGTCCTACGGACCCTCCACCCTGCGCGTCGGCATCGAGAAGTCGCGCAACCAGATGACGGTGCGCCTGGCCCAGGACATGGGCATGCCGCTGATCGTGGAGTATTCCAAGCGCTTCGGCGTCTACGACGATCTCCTGCCCGTGCTCGCCATGTCGCTGGGCGCCGGCGAGACCACGCTCGTCAAGCTGGCGGCCGGTTATTCGGCGTTCGTCAACGGCGGCAAGCAGGTGAAGGCAACACTGCTCGACCGCATCCAGGACCGCTGGGGCAAGACCATCTGGCGCTACGACGACCGCGAGTGTCCGGGCTGCAATGCCGATCATTGGGAAGGCCAGCCGGAGCCGACACTGCCGCCCGACGACAAGAAGCAGATCATCGACCCGCACACCGCCTACCAGATCACCTCGATGATGCGGGGCGTGGTGGAGCGGGGAACGGGAACTGTCGTCCGGCGGATACTCGGGCCCAACGTGCCCGTGGCTGGCAAGACCGGTACCACCAATGACGAGAAGGATGCCTGGTTCGTCGGATTCACGCCGGATCTCGTGGTCGGCGTCTTTATCGGCTACGACACGCCGCGGCCGATGGGCAAAGGCATGACCGGCGCACACGTGGCGGCTCCGATCTTCGGCCAATTCATCAAAGCGGCGCTGGCGGAGAACAAGATCGTGCTGGCGGACTTCCGACAACCGCCGGGGATAAAGCTCGTGCGCGTGAGCCTGCGGACGGGGCTCAGGGCGACACCGGGTGAAAAGGACATCGTCGAGGAGGCCTTCAAGCCCAACGAGGAGCCCGACGACGAATACTCCATCATCGGATTCACCAACGAAACCGGCACGTTCGTCACACCCGAGCAGACCGAGATGCGCAGCCTCAGCTCCGGCCGCGGCGGGCTCTACTGAGAACGCGGCCGCGGCCCCCGGGCCGCCGGCATTTACAGGCGCTCGCCGCGCCCCTATATCCGGCCCGGCCCAGCACTACTGCCGAACCGCATTCAGACACACAAGGAGTGCCCCATGCGCGCCGAAGCCGAGAAACTGGCCGACGCCGTGCGCCAGTCCCTGGCGCTGCTGCGGAGGCATCTTTGACTGGGATAGCGCCCAGGAACGGCTCGCGGAGCTGAACAAGCGCGCCGAGGACCCCAAGCTGTGGGGCAATCCGCAGGCCGCCCAGAAACTGATGCGCGAGCGCCAGGCGCTGGAGCGCTCCATCGATGCCTGCCTCAAGCTTGAGCGCGACCTCGACGATGCCCTCACCCTGATCGAGCTCGGCGACGCCGAGGACGACGCCGCCACCGTCGAGGAAGGCGAGGCCGCCCTGCGCAAGCTCGCTCCAGAGGCGCGCCGCCAGGAGGTGGAGGCGCTGCTCGCCGGCGAGGCCGACGCCAACGACACCTACCTCGAGGTGCACGCCGGCGCCGGCGGCACCGAGAGCCAGGACTGGACCGAGATGCTCGTGCGCATGTACCTGCGCTGGGGTGAGGCGCGCGGCTACAAGGTGTCGCTGGTGGAGGCGAGCGCGGGCGAGGAGGCGGGCCTCAAGTCGGCCACCGTGCTGGTCAAGGGCGACAACGCCTACGGCTGGCTCAAGACCGAATCGGGCGTGCACCGGCTCGTCCGCATCTCGCCCTACGATTCCAACGCCCGCCGCCACACCAGCTTCGCCAGCGTGTGGGTCTATCCCGTAGTGGACGACAACATCGAGATCGAGATCAAGGAGAGCGACTGCCGCATCGACACCTACCGCTCCTCGGGCGCCGGCGGCCAGCACATCAACACCACCGACTCGGCGGTGCGCATCACCCACATCCCCACCAATATCGTGGTGGCGAGCCAGCAGGAGCGGTCGCAGATCAAGAACCGCAGCATCGCCTGGGCGATGCTGAAATCGCGTCTCTACGAGCTGGAGCTGCAGAAGCGCGAGGAGAAGGCGAACGCGGAGGCCGCGGCCAAGACCGACATCGGCTGGGGTCACCAGATCCGCAGCTATGTGCTGCAGCCCTACCAGCTGGTGAAGGACCTGCGCACCGGCACCCAGAGCACCGACCCCAAAGGCGTGCTGGACGGCGACCTCGACGACTTCATCGAGGCCGCGCTCGCCCAGCGCGTCAAGGGCGGGGGGCCGGCGCAGGTGGAGGATATCGACTAGAATTAGATGGGGTCGGACCCTGCGGGTCTGACCCCATGACGTGAGCTGCCACGGCTCGGTGAAGCCCTCGCCGACCTTGAGCTTCGACCAGCGTTCGCTCAGCATCGAGAAATCGGAGCGGATCTCGCGCAGCTGCGCCCGGTCATTAACAGACTGCCTCCATTCTGGATACGTGCATTTCTCGGACAACCTCACGCGGCGCACGTGACGCCCGGCACCGCAAGCAGGACCTTGTGTATCTCGGATCCGCGCCTTGCCTATGCCGCCTCTGACACAACCTGCGAGGGTCATGAGGGGCCGGGGAGCGCCAGGGACCGAGACTTAGGGTGAACGGGGCAATGGGTCAGGGTTAGTCCCGATTTCACGCGCCGGCTGGCGGTTCCAAGCTCGCTCGCGATCACGGGAAGAAAAGCAACTAGGGCAAGAAAACGGTCGGGAACGACAATAGGCGCGAGCGCGAGCAACGCTCGAACATGCGCCTGCCACGATCTCTCCGGCGCCGGTGCCGGGTCATGCGAGGATCGGGTGAACGAAGACCTGCTGGCATTCATCAAAGGCTCGTGATGCAGCGTTTCGAGCCGCATGAGGCCCCAACTGCGCGGTAGAAGACGGGAACCCGCAGGCCCCTGTGTTCGATTGACCCCATGCCCTCGCGCACCGCGACCGAATCGAAGGAGAAGCCCGCAATGGACGTGAAGGAAGCCAAGGCGAGGCGCAAAGCCGCGCTCGATACGCCAACCAATCTCAGCACCAACGCCACCACCGATATTTCGGGCGCGCTCAACGCCTTGCTCGCCGACATGTTCGCGCTCTACCTCAAGACCAAGAACTTCCACTGGCACATGTCCGGCCCGCACTTCCGCGACTACCACCTGCTGCTCGACGAGCACGGCGAGCAGATCTTCGACACCACCGACGACATCGCCGAGCGCGTGCGCAAGATCGGCGGCACCACGCTGCGCTCAATCGGCCACATCGCGCGGCTGCAGCGCGTCGCCGACAACAATGCCGAGTTCGTCTCGCCGCCGGACATGCTGGCCGAGCTGCGCGAGGACAACAAGGACCTCACCCAGCGCATGCGCGAGGTGCACGACCTGTGCGACGAACACGGCGACGTGGCCACGGCGAGCCTCCTGGAGAACTGGATCGACGAGGCCGAACGGCGCGTCTGGTTCCTGTTCGAGGCCG
>DATBKR010000288.1:0-3533 GCA_036555805.1 Hyphomicrobiaceae bacterium
CTGCCCTTCACCTACAAGCTCGGCATCACCCCGGCGCTGGTGCTCCTCACGGCCATGTACGTGACCGGCACCTACGGCGGCGCCTTCACGTCGATCCTGTTCCGCATTCCGGGCGAGCCCATCGACGTGCCGCTGCTGTGGGACGGCTACACCATGGCCAAGAACGGCGAGCCCGCCAAGGCGCTGGGGTGGACGCTGTTCGCCGCCCTCGCGGGGGGCATGGTCGCCGCGACCGTAATGGTTGGCCTGTCGCAACCGGTGGCGCGGCTCGCGCTCACTTTCTCGACGCCCGAATATTTCTCGCTCGTCTTGTTCGGACTGGCCAGCGTCGTCTGCCTGGGCGGCGGGTCGCTCGTCAACGCGTTCATATCGCTGCTGATCGGGCTCCTCATTGCCAGCGTCGGCGTGGACGGCACCTACGGCACCGAGCGCTTCTCGTTCGGCCTCGATACGCTCCGCGATGGCATCGAGTACCTGGGCGTCATGGTCGGTGCCTACGGATTGGGCGAGATCCTGTCGCGCCTCGAGCGCGGCTTCACCTCGCCTTCGCTGGAGAAGGTCGGCCGCATCGCGACCAGGCTGCCCACCCTGCGCGAGATCGGCGCCGTGAAGGGCACGTTCGCCCGCTCGTCGATACTCGGCATCGTCGTGGGCATCGTGCCCGGCGCGGGAGCCACCATCGCGTCGTTCCTGTCCTACGGCTTCGAGGCGCAGTACGGGCGGCGCCGCCAGGAGATGGGACGCGGCATCCCGGAAGGCATCGTAGCGCCGCAGACGGCGGCCACCGCCTCGGTCGGCGGGGCGATCATCCCGCTGCTCACGCTCGGCATTCCGGGGTCCGGCGCCACCGCCATCATGCTCGCAGCCTTCATGCTGCACGGCCTGCAGCCGGGGCCGCAGGTGTTCGTCAACCAGCCCGACGTCATCTACGCCATCTTCGCCGCGGTGTTCCTGTCACTGATCGGCATGGTCCTGATGGGTTATTTCGCGATCAAGGCGCTGGTCAAGGTGCTCGATTTGAACGAGGCGGCGGTCTCGGCCTTCGTCGTCATGTTCTGCTTCATCGGGGCACTGGCGCAACGCAACAACGTGGGTGACCTGTGGACCATCGTTGCCTTCGGCGGGCTGGGTTATCTGTTCGACAAGTTCCAGTTTCCGATCGCGCCCATGGTGCTGGGCGCGATCCTGGGTCCGCTGGCCGAGAGCTACTTCCTCACCACCATGATTGGCGTGCAGAACGACTGGACCGTGTTCTTTACACGGCCCGTCTCGCTTGCCCTGATCCTCCTGTCGGTTGCGGCGGTGGCTTTCCCACTCTATCGGCAGTGGCGGCGCTGACACCGCGAGGCGGGAGTCGGGCCTGCGCTCTTGACTCCGCGCCCGCTTTCGGCGCCAACGTGGTCGCCCTGAGGGAGGAGCCATGCCCGTGACCCGCGTGCTGCACCGCTCGATCGCGCACCGCTACCCCGTCGCTGCGGGCGGCAGCGGCATCCACGTCTACGACACCGCGGGCAGGGCCTACATCGACGCCTCCGGCGGCGCCGCGGTGTCGTGCCTCGGGCACGGCCACCCGGACGTGCTGGCGGCCATGCATGCCCAGCTCGATAAGGTTGCCTATGCCCACACGAGCTTCTTCACCACGGAGGCCGCCGAGGCGCTTGCCGAGGACCTGGTGGCGCACGCGCCGGCCGGAGTGAGCCATGCGTACTTCGTCAGCGGCGGTTCGGAAGCGATCGAGGCCGCGCTCAAGATGGCCCGGCAGTACTTCGTCGAACGGGGCGAGACACAGCGGCGGCACTTCATCGCACGCCGCCAGAGCTACCACGGCAACACCCTCGGGGCCTTGGCGGTAGGGGGCAACGCATGGCGCCGGCAGCAGTTCGCGCCCCTGCTGATCGGGGCGCACCATGTTTCGCCGTGCTTCGAATACCGGGGACGGCGGCCCGACGAGACTGCGCGACAGTACGGCGAGCGCCTGGTACGCGAGTTGGCCGACAAGATCGACGAGCTCGGCCCGGAAACCGTCATTGCGTTCGTTGCCGAGACGGTCGGCGGCGCCACGGCGGGCGCGATCCCGCCGGTGGAAGGCTATTTCCAGGCCGTCCGCGACCTGTGCGACCGGCACGGCATCCTCCTCATCCTGGACGAGGTGATGTGCGGCATGGGACGTACCGGAACGCTGCACGCGTGCGAACGGGAAGGCATCGCGCCCGACCTTATGGCTATTGCGAAGGGCCTGGGCGGCGGTTACGCGCCCATCGGTGCCGTGCTGGTGGGCGCGCGCGCGTTCGAGGCCTTCGAGCGGGGCTCGGGGCTGTTCCAGCACGGCCACACGTACACCGGCCACCCCCTGGCGTGCGCGGGCGCGCTGGCCGTGCAGCGGGTCATCCGCCGCAACGACCTGTTAACCAACGTGCGCCGGCAGGGCGAGCGCCTGGCCCAGCGCCTGTCGGAGCGTTTCGGCAACCACCCCCATGTTGGTGACGTGCGCGGGCGGGGCCTGTTCCAGGCCGTCGAACTGGTGCGGGATCGCGCCAGCAGGGACCCCTTCGACCCGGAGCACAAGCTCCACGCCCGCATCAAGCGGGAGGCGATGGCGCGCGGGCTCATGGTCTACCCCATGGGCGGCACCGTCGACGGGGCGCGCGGCGACCACGTGCTCCTGGCCCCGCCCTTCATCGTGGACGAGGCCGGCATCGAGGCGATCGTCGACCGGCTCGGCGACGCGGTGGACGCCGCCGTTGCATCCGTGGCATGACGTAGCGGGGCGCGACCCGCAGACGAGGGAGATGAGAGCGATGAGGAGCAAGGCGACTTCCGCGGCCGGACTGGCCGGTCTGACGCTGCTGGCGGGTTGGGCGCTGTTCGGCGCACCCGGTCCCGCTTACGCCCAGCGGCAGCAGCAGTTCGTGACCATCGGCACCGGCGGCGTGACCGGGGTCTATTACGCGGTGGGCGGCGCGGTCTGCCGCCTCATCAACAAGGACCGCAAGACCCACGGCATCCGCTGCTCGGTGGAGTCCACGGGAGGTTCCGCCTTCAACATCAACACCATCAAGGCGGGCGAGCTGGATTTCGGCCTCGCCCAGTCCGACGTGCAATACGCGGCCTTGAAGGGGGTCGGGCAGTTCAAGGACGCCGGCCCCTACACCGACCTGCGTGCGGTCTACTCGGTGCACCCGGAGCCGTTCACGGTGCTGGCGCGCAAGGAGATCAACGCCAAGACCTTCACCGACCTCAAGGGCAAGCGCGTCAACGTCGGCAATCCGGGCTCGGGCACGCGCGCCTCGATGGAGGAACTGCTGGCGGCGCTCGGCTGGAAGCTCAGCGACTTCTCGCTTGCCTCGGAGCTGAGGGCCGACGAGCACGGACCCGCGCTGTGCGACAACAAGATCGACGCCTTCTTCTACGGCGTCGGCCACCCCTCGGCCAACATCCAGGACCCGACCACCAGCTGCGGCGCCAGGCTGGTGTCGATCACCGGTCCGGCCGTGGACAAGCTGGTCGCCGGCAACCCCTACTATGCCAAGGCG
>DATBKR010000289.1:0-4401 GCA_036555805.1 Hyphomicrobiaceae bacterium
GCTGGGCGGCGGTGTAGGTGGCGGCGGGCGCGGTGGCCACGATGGTGCGCTTGACGGTGGCGCCGTCGAGGATGTCGATCTCGTAGCGCTCCTCGGCTTCGCCCAGCGGCACATCGACGGCGTCCCAGCTGTCACCGCCGATGCGGGTGCGGCGGATCCAGGCGAGGTTGAGGTCGCCGGCGGAGCGCGTGCCGCGGATGTGGACAGGGCTGAAGGGTCTCAGGCCATCGCCGACGAAGGTGTGCGTGAGCTGGACGTAGCTGGGCGAGCCGAGATCGCGGCTGGCGGGGCCGCAGCGCCAGTTGAAGGCGAGACCCACCTCGTCCTCGGTCATGTCGACACGGGCGAGGGCGGCATCGAGGAGGACGAAGCGGGCGCCGGCCGCGAGAGGAGTGCGCATGGCGCGCTCGGTACCGCCCTGGCCGCGCAGCAGCCCGGTGAGCACATAGGTGGCGGACGCGGTGAGGACGGCGGACAGGAACTGCAGCACCTCCCACTCGTCGTCCTCGTTGCGGACGGCGGCGAGGTTGGCGCCGCCGAGCAGGGCGAGCTCGGTGACGGAGGCGAGTGTGCCCTGATCGAGCTGCACGCGAATGCTGGTGCCACGGTCGAGGCGCGAGGTCGGGCCGGCAGGCAGCGGGTCGAGCGTGACGCCGGTGACGGCCGGAGCGGACGCAATGGCCTCGAGCCGGAAGCCCGAGGTCTCGGGCGAGCGGTAGATGGCGATGGGGCCGGGCCAGGGGCTCTGCGCGGCCGCCACGTAGCCTGCGGCGGGCGGCGTATCGCTGCGCAGGAGCGGCAGGTCGAGGAACGCCACGAACGGCTGGCCCGCGATCACGGCCACGCTGCCGCCGCGGTCGCGGGTGGCGCCTGGCGCGTTGGCGTAGACGTCGGGGTCGAGGCTCAGTGCCTCGATGTCGCGCGCGCCGTGCTCGCCGATCTCGGTGATGCGCAATAGTTGCGAGCGGCCGTTGGCGGCGAGGCTCACGGCATCGCCGGGCTCGAGTGCGAGCCGGCTGGGCGGCAGAGCGAACTGCGCGCGCTCGCGGGCGGCCCAGGCCTCGAACAGCCACACCTCGGCGATCTCGGCGGCCCGTTCCGCGTCGAGCACGAGCGGAAGGTCAGCGAGGGCCACGCGCTCGCTGCGTCCGGCGAGGCGGCGTGCTTCCTCCACCGCGGCGGGGTAGTCGGCGGCGCCGGAGATATAGGTGATGCGGGCGGAGGCGGGCAGATCCGTCTCCTGCGCCCGGGTGAGGGTGGAGAGGGCGGCCTCGGGACGGGTCTCGACCAGATTGTCGGGCGTCAACTCGGCGGCGGATGCGGCGGCGCCGCGGTGAGCGAAGACGATCTTGGCCCCGCTCTCGCGCGTATCGAAGAAGAAGGCGAGTTCCAGGGGCTGGAGGGTCTCGCGCGCCGACAGGACACGGTCGACGACGAGCCCGCCAAGCGCACCGTTGAGCGCGAGCGTGTCGTGGGCCTCGAAGCCGTGGTCTGCGAGGATGGCGGCCACCGTGGGCCCCAGCGGCGCGCTTGTCATGCGGCCATTGAGCCAGTGACCGAGACGCCAGTTGGCGCCGTCGCCCCAGGCAGCGGTGTCGGCGGGAAAGGCCGGGTAGGGGCGGGCATCCCAGGTGTAGACGTGCATGTGGTCGAGTTCGATCATGCGCCCGCGGTAGACCGCGGAGATGGGATTGGCGCCGACGACGTAGCGGGGGTGGTCTGGATCGAGACCGTCGTGGAAGGCCTCGAGGTAGCGGCGCTGCATGAAGTCGTCACGCTTGCCGTGCGAGAAGTAGGGCAGCTGCGACTGGGCGCTCTTGGGGTCGATGAAGACGTTGGGCTGGTTGGCGCCGCGGTCTACGGCGGGGCAGCCCAGTTCCGTGAACCAGAACGGCTTGGACTGCGGCACCCAGGCGGTGGGGGTGGCGGCTTCGATGCCGCCGGGGCGGTTGAAGTGTGGGCTGAGCCACCAGGAGCGGATGTCCTTGAAGCGGAACACCCAGGGCTTGCCGAACGCGGTGTCGGTGATGGGGGTGCGGAGCTGGGCGTCGCGGTCGGCGGAGGAGGCGTAGTACCAGTCGTAGCCCTCGCCGGCGGCGATGTTGCCGGTGAGGTAGGCGAGGTCGTAGAGGGACGCAGCGCCGGCGAGGCGGTCGAGATGGGCGTTGCCGTCGCGCCAGTCGGAGAGCGGCCAGTAGACGTCAATGCCCACGGCGTCGACGGCGGGCGAGGACCACAACGGGTCGAGGTGGAAGTAGACGTCGCCGGAGCCGTCGGCGGGCTGATGGCCGAAGTACTCCGACCAGTCGGCGGCTTAGGTGACGCTGGTGCCTGAGCCGCCGACGACCGATTTCACATCGGCGGCGAGGCTCGCGAGCGCGGCGACGAAGGGGTAGGTGGAGGCGCTGTCGCGCACCGTGGTGATGCCCTTCAGTTCGGTGCCGATGACGAAGGCATCGACGCCGCCGGCGGCCTGAGCGAGATGGGCATAGTGCAGGATGAAGCGGCGGTAAGACCACTCGTCGGGGCCGGAGTAGACCACGGTCTCCTCGTCGATGGCGAAGTCCGCCGCGGCGGCCGTCCCGACGAAGACGGCGAGTTGGGCGGCGGCGGAGCCGGTCTTGTCCGGCGTGCCGGGCTGGCCGGGAGCGGGAGAGACGGTGATGCGCCCGCGCCAGGGGTAGGCTGGCTGGCCGGCCACACCGGTGTAGGGGTCGGTGAGCGCGTTGCCGGCAGGGATGTCCATGAGCAGGAAGGGCGTGAGCGTGACGGAAAGGCCGCGCGCTCTGAGATCCTGGATGGCGGCAATCACGGTCTGGTCTGACGGCGTGCCGCCGTAGGCGGCGCGACCGTCGACGAGGCTGACGAGATGGGCGGCTCCGCGGGCGATCCCCGCAACGCTCCAGGCGAGCGGCTGAGTAAACTTGTCCGCAAGATCGACGCCGGGGCGGATCTGGCAGATGGCGGCGCGCAGGTCGGTGCCGAACCACGCTACGATGAGATTGACCGAGGCGACACCGGGCAGCGTGCTCTGCAGCTGGTCGAGGGCGACGGACCAGTCGCTGCCGCCCGCCGGACCCCCTTGGCGAGTGTGCACGTTCTCCGCGACGTTGCCGGCGGCGCCGACCTTGCGGGTGACGGGCTCGGGCGAATACACGAACTCGCCGGCGCCGGGGATGAGCGTGGCGGCGCGGATGCGCGAGCCGAAATCATCGACGGCGCGGTGCACCTCGAAGGAGAGCTGCGGGATGCGGTTGCCGAAGGGCGCGAGCGCGAGGCGCTCGAACACGATGTAGGCGGTGCCGCGGTAGGTCGGCGCGCCGCCGGCGCCCTCGCGCGCCTCGATGAGGGCGTCGGGGCCCTGCGTCTCGCTTCCCGTGTAGAGGCGCCAGATAGAGGTGGAGAGGTCGAGCTCGGCGCCGTCGGCCCAGACGCGACCGAGGCCGGCGATCTCGCCTTCGCACAGGGCGACCGCGAAGCTGGCAAAGTAGTGGTACTCGACGGACTTGGATTGGGGCCCGAGCACACCGCCCTTGCCGCCGCCGCTCTGCGAGGCGGTGACCACCTCCTCCTCGAAGTCGGTGGCCCAGATCAGCTGGCCGCCGAGGCGCGCGCGGCCGTAGAGGCGCGGGATGGGTGCGCCCTCGGACGAGCCGGTGACGCGAAGCTCGCTGAGGCGGGGGCCGGCGAGGGCGCGCGACTGGCCGGAGGCGCCGAACAGCGCACGGTCCACGACCGAACCCGCGAGCGCGCCGACCTGGGCGCCGATGGTGGCGCCGGCGATGGTGGCACCGAAAAGGGTGACGCCGGCAGGCAGCAGCGCGCTGCCGACGGCCGCGCCGGCTGCGGCGAGGGCGAGGGTGGCCATGTGGGGGTGGTGGTGAGGGGTGAGGTGGTGAGGTGGTGAGGGGTGCGATTTGGGGGCACGGCGCGAGGCAGACGCGCCTTTGCTTCAGTGTTCCCGGATCAAACGGCCGACTGCTGGAAGACTTCCTTCTTTCATGGTACTCAGAGCAAAAGCGCTCCGCCCGAAAAAGGAAACAGCATGGCCGAGATTTGGCCCGTCTATGAAGGCAGAGAACCCACGATTGGGGGGCCTTGGGCGCGCCTGTCGTTGGCGGATGCCATCGCTCTTTGCGAGTTGCGGCCGCGTGACTTCCTGTGCGGTTTGGCGACCCACCCGCGCCCGCGCTTTGGAGATGCGGATCGCGACCTTTGGTACGCGGGATTTAGGCACGTTGTGGTTGTCATTGAAGAAGACGAAGGACAGGGAGCGGAGTGGAAGCCTGGATTCTACAAGTCTCGCCTCACGCCGAAGGAAGTGTTCCGTAGGCTGGTCGAGGAGCCTGTCGTCGCTGCCCTCGGAAGGGACAATGTCGTCCGCGTCGAGGTTGCCCCAAG
>DATBKR010000290.1:0-2727 GCA_036555805.1 Hyphomicrobiaceae bacterium
GAGATTGCCGGCATCTGTGCTCATTGCCGGAAGGAAGCATGACAGAAGCAACAGCGCATCCCCGTCACCGGTCGGTTCCGGTGCAGGTCGGCCACGTCACCGTAGGCGGCGACGCGCCGATCGTGGTGCAGTCGATGACCAACACCGACACGGCCGATATCGAGTCGACGGCGCGCCAGTGCGCTGAGCTCGCCCGCGCCGGCTCCGAGATCGTGCGCATCACGGTGGACCGCGACGAGGCCGCCAAGGCCGTGCCGTTGATCCGCGAGCGCCTGGAACAACTCGGCGTGCGCGTCCCCCTCGTGGGGGATTTTCACTACAACGGCCATACCCTGTTGGCACAAAACCCCGGTTGCGCCGAAGCACTCGATAAATATCGCATCAATCCCGGCAACGTAGGCTTCAAGGCCAAGCGCGACCGGCAGTTCTCCTCCATCATCGAGTTCGCGTTAGAGCACGGCAAGCCGGTGCGCATCGGCGTCAACTGGGGCAGTCTCGACCAGGATCTGCTGACCCGGCTCATGGACGCGAACGCCGCTTCCCCCGTCCCCAAGGACGCGCGCAGCGTCATGCACGAGGCCATCGTGCAGTCGGCGCTGCTCTCGGCCGCCCGCGCCGAGGAGCTGGGCCTTGGGCCGGAGCGCATTGTCCTGTCGGCCAAGGTCAGCGCGGTGCAGGATCTTGTCAGCGTGTACACCCTGCTGGCGGCGCGCTGCCGCTATGCCCTGCACCTCGGCCTCACCGAGGCGGGCATGGGCTCCAAGGGCATCGTCGCCTCCACCGCGGGCATGGGGCTGCTGCTGCAGCAGGGCATCGGCGACACCATCCGCGTCTCCCTCACGCCGGAGCCCGGCGGCGACCGCACCCAGGAGGTGCGCGTGGCCCAGGAAATCCTGCAGACCATGGGCCTGCGCTCGTTCGTGCCGATCGTGGCGGCCTGCCCCGGCTGCGGGCGGACCACCTCCACGGTCTTCCAGGAGCTGGCGGCCGAGATCCAGGGCTATGTGCGCGAGCGCATGGCGGAGTGGCGCATGCGCTACCCCGGCGTCGAGGGTCTCAACCTGGCGGTGATGGGCTGCATCGTCAACGGCCCCGGGGAATCGAAGCACGCCGACATCGGCATCTCGCTGCCGGGTACGGGCGAGGCTCCCGTGGCGCCCGTGTTCATCGACGGCAAGAAGGCCATGACGCTCCGGGGACCCAGCATCGCCAGCGAATTCAAGGCGATCGTCGATGACTACGTGGCCCGGCGGTATGGCGGTAAGGGGTCAGACCCCTCGCCTCCAACGTAGTAGCGAGAAACCGACGCCACCGCGAGGGGTCTGACCCCGTCGCCTCTCCCGGAAGTCCAGATCGGCTGCCCGCTGCGAAGCGACACGATTTTTCTTCTCGTGCGCGAACCGCCGAGCCGCTCGCTGCGTCTACCCGGGTACGCGATGGCCGATCGGCGGCATCGACAACCCAGGAGGGACGACATGAAACTCGCCATCATCATGGCAATGGCGCTTGCGACGCTCGCCGCAGCAGATTCCGCTCCAGCCGCTGCGCGGAACAATGCATCGCCCCGCCATCAGGTCAGCATCGGGAAGGGCGTGGCTGGCGGATCGCTCGGAGCCAAGGACGCCACGCGCCTCAGAGCAAGCCGACCAGCGAACGCAGGGCAGGGGCCGACAACCCAGGGCATCATCATGAGGGACGGCGGCATCTGCGACCCGATCCGCCACATGGGCTGTTGAGCCGGGCAATTGGCGGATTGCGGCGATCGCCCAATCCGCCCACGCCCATCACACGTCGACGGTTTCCTCCTCCACCGGCCGGCGCTCCTTCATGTTGAAGCGCCCGTCGTAGATCGGCCGTGCGCCGGTGGTCGGGCCGGGGTACTGCACGAAAAGCATCAGGCCGCCGGTCTCGGTCGAGAGCGGCTCCTCGAAATGCGGGTCCGGATGGAAGACGATGGTGCCGGGGCCGCAGTGCCTTTCGCCGATCTTGAACTCACCCTCGAGGATGTACCACACCTGCGCAAAGTCGTGCCGGTGGCGCGGGTGATGGGAGCCCGGCTCGTAGCGGACCAGGCCGGCGTTCGGCTCGGTCGCGCGCTCCGGCCTCGGGTGGAACATCATCTTGCTTTCCTGCCCCGGCCATCGCAGCGTTTCCCAAGGCTGCTCATCGGTATGGCGGTATTGCGGAGGCAGGTCCGATACGGTCCGCTCTGGCATGGTTTCTCTCCCATGTGCTCGCGTTGTTTTGCAGCATGGCATGCTAACCGCGGGCACGACAATCAGCGCCTCACGGACGCGCACGGCTGGCATTCCCCTCATGGGGCAACGTGACGCCGCTCAGTCGCGCGTTGCAAAAATTTAATCATTCCCCGGGGCCCGTGCGTGCCCGTGCCCGCCACAATCTGGTCAACAATTGTTCCGCTTGTATCCTGAGCCACCAAGTGTGGCGGGGAAGCAAATCTCACGGGCGGCGCCCGCGCCAGCGCCGGACGTGGCGGGCAGCAGCCGTTATGCATTCAACCCTAACAGCGGTTTTGTGCCGCGCCGGCATGGTCGGCGTGCGGAATGGGCTGCGCGCGTCAGCGGAAGACAAGGTGAGGTGATGGGGTTCGACATCGTCGGGGCGATGAGCTCCTCCTACGGCGTGCTCGTCCTGCTTCTGCTGTCGCTCGTCCTGCTGCTCTGGCGGTCGGGCTTCTTCCGCCGGCTCTACCGCGTCATCGAGGAG
>DATBKR010000291.1:0-2941 GCA_036555805.1 Hyphomicrobiaceae bacterium
TGCTTTCCCTTACTGCGGGGCGACGCGCGGCGGCGGCCCCTCGAACCACTTGTCGGCGGAGCGGCACAGGTCGCTGACGATGCACACGTCGCACCTCGGCCTGCGCGCCTGGCAGATATAGCGGCCGTGCAGGATGAGCCAGTGGTGCGCGTGTCGCATGTACTTCTCCGGAATGACCTTAAGGAGGCCCGTCTCCACTTCCAGCGGGGTCTTGCCCTCGGCCAGCTCCAGCCGATGCGCCACCCGGAACACGTGCGTATCCACGGCCAGCGTCGGCTCGCCGAAGGCGGTATTGAGCACGACGTTGGCGGTCTTGCGGCCGACGCCCGGCAGACCCTCCAGCGCCACGCGGTCGTGCGGTACCTCGCTGCCGTGCTCGTCGACCAGCTTCTGCGACAGCGCGATCACGTTCTTGGCCTTGTTGCGATAGAGCCCGATGGTCTTGATGTGCTCCTGCACGCCGGCCTCGCCGAGGGCCAGCATCTGGCGCGGCGTAGGGGCCACACGGAACAGGGCCCGCGTCGCCTTGTTGACGCCCGCGTCCGTGGCCTGCGCCGACAGCACCACCGCGATCAGCAGGGTGAAGGGGCTGTGGTGCTCGAGCTCGCCCTTGGGCTCCGGGTTGGCGGCGGCGAAGCGGCGGAAGATCTCCTCCACCCGCCCCGGCTCGGGCCGCGTCGGCCGCCGCCGCGCGGCCTTTGCGGGCGGCGCGGCGCGCTTTGCCCTGGGCGGGCTCGCCCCCGGTCGAGCTGCTTTGGGCATCGAGGCTTCGCTGAGGCCGCTGTTGCTGGTAGGATCGCGACATGACCGGAAATCCCGAGCAAACGCAAGACGGCGCGGAAGCCTTCCGCGCAGTGCTGACCCCGCACCGCTCGCTCAGCCCGAAAGGCTTCCTCATCCTGATGGTGGCGCTCGGGGCGGTCAGCTTCGTCACGGGCATGCTCTTTCTCGTGGCAGGTGCCTGGCCGGTGTTCGGATTCCTCGGCCTCGACGTCCTCCTCGTCTACGTCGCCTTCAGGCTCAACTACCGCTCGGGGCGCCTCTACGAGACCCTGGACCTCACGCCTGCCAGGCTCGTCCTCACGCGCGTGCACCCCTCCGGCCGGAGGGAGGAGTTCGACTGCAACCCCTATTGGGCCCGCGTCAACCTGCGCGAGTGGCCGGACGGGCGTACCGCGCTCAGCATTATCTCGCGCGGGACCGAGCTGGCCTTCGGCAGCTTTCTCACCGACGACGAGCGGCGCGACTTGGCCTCGGCGCTCAGGGAAGCTCTGCTGACAGCGCGCGGCGGGGTGCGAATCTGAGCGCGAGCATGTGCCGGGCCGGATTATCCCCCGCGCTTCCTCGTCATTCGGTTTTCGAAGACCATGTCGAAAGTTCTCTACCTGGTGCGCCATTGCCAATCCGTAGGCCACCATCCAGAAGCGCCCTTGTCGGGCGATGGACTGGCCCAGGCGGACGCGCTGGCCGAGCGCCTCACGGGACTCGGCATCGAGCGCATCGTATCCAGCCCATTTCGGCGCGCGATGCAATCGGTTGCGCCGCTGGCGCGACGACTTCGGCTCGCGGTCGATATCGAACCGCGGCTCAGGGAGCATGTTCTGAGCGCCGCCGACCTACCGGACTGGCGGGCTGCCCTGAAGGCAAGCTTCGAGGACCCCGACCTCTGTTTCGAGGGCGGCGAATCGGGCCGCGCGGCGACGCAGCGCGTCCTGAGCGCCGTGGAGGAGATGAGGGCGCACGCAGCGCCCATCACTGCGGTTGCGACCCACGGCAAGCTGCTGACGTTCCTGCTGCGGCACGTCGATCCCCGGATTGGCTTTGCCGATTGGCAGGCGCTCACCAATCCGGACATCTTCCGTCTCACATTTGCTTGCGATCGAGCCAACGTGCGGCGTTTCCGGTGAGCCGCGACATGCAGGAGCAGGAAACGGGTCGATTGGCACGTGGGGCGGCACTAAGTGAGGGGCATCGCCGTTCGTAACCGCGAGAGAAACCCATGCTGCAGACCCCCATCGCCGCCGAAACGGCCCAGCTCACCGTCGACCGTTCGCGCGACTATCGCCTGATCCGCCGCGCCATCGCCTTCCTCACAGAGAGCTGGTCCGAGCAGCCCTCGCTCGATGCGCTGGCCGCCCACCTCGACCTCAGCCCGACGCGCTGCCAGAAGCTGTTCAAGCGCTGGTGCGGGCTGAGCCCCAAGGAGTTTGTGCAGGCCATCACCGTCGACCACGCCCGCAGCCTCCTCCAGGGCTCGGCCAGCGTGCTCGGGGCCGCCTTCGAAGTCGGCCTTTCGGGCGGCGGCCGGCTGCACGACCTGTTCGTGTCGCACGAGGCCATGACGCCGGGCGACTACAAGCGCCGCGGCGAGGGGCTTGACATGGCCTACGGATTCCACGCCTCGCTGTTCGGCGAGGCCCTCCTCATCGTCACCGAGCGCGGTGTCGCGGGCCTGGCGTTCGTCGACGAGGACAAGGGCCAGACCCGCGAGGATGTCCTGGCCGAGATGCAAGGGCGTTGGCCCAGGGCGCGGCTGCTGCCGGCGCCGGCGCGGACCGCCCCCTTCGCCCGCCAGATCTTCGATCCCGCCACCTGGAGACGAGACCGTCCGGTGCGCCTTGTCATGATCGGCACCGACTTCGAGGTGCGGGTGTGGGAGGCGCTGCTCAAGATCCCGATGGGCCGCGCGGTGAGCTACCACGACATCGCCCGCCACCTGGGCCAGCCCACGGCCTCGCGCGCGGTCGGCTCGGCCGTCGGCCGCAACCCGATCTCGTTCGTGGTTCCCTGCCATCGCGTACTGCGCGGCGACGGCAGCCTCGGCGGCTACCACTGGGGCCTCACCCGCAAGCGCGCGCTGATCGGCTGGGAGACGGGTCGCCTGGCGGAAGACCGGTAGCGCTGGTGGTTCCAGCTCGCCGACCGCAATCGGCGAGCGCAC
>DATBKR010000292.1:0-4034 GCA_036555805.1 Hyphomicrobiaceae bacterium
CGCCCGTCGCTGCGGCGCGGCGCCCGGCGAGCCCGCCGCCCGCATCGCCGAGCTGGTGGCGCGCTCGCCGCACCTCGGCTTCGCGGGCCTGCAGGCCTATCACGGCTCGGCCCAGCACGTGCGCGACGCCGGCGAGCGCCAGGCCCTCATTGCGGGCGCGACCGAGCTGGTCCGCGAGACGCAGCGCGCGCTCGCCGCGCTCGGCCTGGAGGCGCGCACCGTCACCGGCGCGGGCACCGGGACCTACGAGAACGAGGCCGCGAGCGGCGTCTGGACCGAGCTGCAGTGCGGCTCCTACGTCTTCATGGACGCCGACTACGCCCGCAACATGCGCGCCGACGGCGCCGCGTTCGACGCCTTCGAGCACGCGCTGTTCGTCTGCGCCACCATCATGAGCGTGCCGGTGCCGGAGCGCGCGGTGGTGGACGCCGGGCTCAAGGCGTTGGCGGTCGACAGCGGCATGCCGCTGCCGTGGCGGCTGCCGGGTGCGTCCTACCAGCGCCCCTCCGACGAGCACGGCGTGCTCGACCTCTCAGGGAGCGCGGCCCGCCTCGCCCGCGGCGACAAGGTGCTGCTCGTCCCCGGCCACTGCGACCCGACCGTAAACCTGCACGACTGGTACGTGGGCGTGCGCGGGCTTGGCAGCGGGAACGAGCGCGTCGAGTGTCTGTGGCCGGTGGCGGCGCGCGGGGCCATGTTCTGACGCATGGGGCGAATGGCGAATCGCGAATGGCGGTCCCCATTCGCTACTCTCCATTCACCATTCGCCCATATCGGGCCTGCGCGTCCGGCGCGGCTTAGACGCGGCTTGAAATGACGGCAAGGTGGAACGCGGCCGTAGTTGTACGCGTTGCAACCCCGCCATGCGCGCACGATATAAGGGGCTCCGAATCGAAAGTCTCGAAGGGAGACACCTATGACCCCCGAAGAACGCCAGCTCATTACCGGTTTGTTCGATCGCATGCGCGGCTTTTCTCTGACCGAGAAGGATGCGGAGGCCGAGGCGCTGATCAACGAGCAGATGGTGAGCCTGCGCGACGCACCCTACATGCTCGTGCAGTCGGTGCTGGTGCAGGAACATGCGCTGCAGCAGGCGGATGCGCACATCAAGGAGCTGGAGGAGCGGGTGCGGACGCTCGAAGGGGCGGCGCAGCAGCGTCCCTCGGGCTCGGGGAGCTTCCTGGGCGGCCTGTTCGGCAGCCGATCGGCCACCGCCGAGCCCGAGCGCGGGCCCAGCGTCCCCGTGGTCGGTGCGCGCGCCAGCCCTTCTGTCTATGACAGTCGCCCCGGTTCGCCGGCATGGTCGGCCCAGCCGCCGCCGGGACCGCAGCCCGGCGGCCCGTTCGGCCAGGGCGCCCAGCCTGGCGGGGGCGGGTTCCTGCAATCGGCCATGTCGACCGCAGCCGGCGTGGCCGGCGGCGTGCTGGTGGCCGGCGCGATCAGCAACTTGCTGGGCGGCCATGGCGCCCACGCCAACGCCGGCGCCGCCGGCAGCCAGCCGGCAGCCGACGCCGCCAAGGACACCGCCCAGACCCAGGACGCGGCCACCTCCAAGGAGGATGCCTATCAGGACGGCTACCAGGACGCAGCGGACGATTCCGGTTCCGGCGGCTGGTTCGACGACGGCGGAGGCGATCTGGATATCTGAGGGCTTGCCGTCCCGGCCGAGCGCGAAGCGGAGCTTGTCATACCGGGCGAGCGCGACAGCGCGAGACCCGATACCCAGAGCCACAGGCTCCTGGCTCACCCCTTGGCGCTGGGTCCCGGATATTGCGCTGGTCGCGCAATTTCCGGGATGACAACCGTGCGTCAGCCGCGCGCGGCCAGCGCGTCGCCGATGGCCTGGACGAACTGCGCGGCCGCGCGTGGCGGGTCGGCAGCCTGCGTGACGGGTCTTCCCACGACCAGATAGTCGGCGCCGCCGACGATGGCAGCGTGCGGCGTGGCCGCTCGGGCCTGGTCGCCGGCCGCGCCTCCGGGCACGCGGATGCCCGGCGTGACGATGGGCGCGTCGGGGCCGACGGCGGCGCGCACTGCCGCCGCCTCCAGCCCCGAGGCGACGATGCCGTCGCAGCCGGCCGCCCGCGCCAGCCTGGCGCGTCGGACCACGAGGCCTGCGGGGGTTTCGGCGATGCCCTGCTCGCGGAGGTCGGCGGCGTCGTGGTTGGTCAGCACGGTCACCCCCAGCAGGCGCAGGCCGGTCCCGGCCTTGCCGGCAACGGCCGCGCGCACGGTCTTGCTGTCGAGGGCGTGCACAGTGAGGAAGGCAGCGCCGGTGGCAGCGGCAGCGTGCGTGGCCCGCTCCACGGTGTTCTCGATGTCGAGCAGCTTCATGTCGAGGAACACCTGCTTGCCGGCGTCCCGGAGCCGGCGCGCCAAGTCGAGCCCGCCGGCCATGACCAGCTCCAGTCCGATCTTGTAGAAGGTGACGCTCGGGCCGAGCCGTTCCACAAGCGCGGTCGCCGCGTCGACTGCCGGGAAATCGAGCGCCACGATCAGCCGGTCGCGGGCGGGGATGTTCGGCAACGGCGGACCCTCCTCCTCGTCGAGCTGCGGAGGCAGGTTTCGGCGGCCGGGCCGGCCGCGTCAAGCGGGAGGTCGAAAGCGACTGTGGGCGGCGGCGGGTCAGTCCGGGCGGTTCCGGCGGCGCATCTCATCGGCGGCCGTGTAGATGTGGTCGCGCCAGTGCGCCATGTACTTCATGAACTGCAGTTCGGAGGCCGGGTCCCCGCCGGGCGCCTTGGCCGTACACTCCTTGAGGGCGCGGGTGGCCCATTCCGCCACGGCGGTATCGTCGATGGCCCCCATGTCGGGATCGTCGTTGACGACCAGCTCGACCTTGGCGTCGATCCACGCCTTCGCCTTGCCATCGAGGCAGGCCTGGAACGCGCCCGGCTTCTCCCAGCCGATGCCCGCGGCCCGCGCAGGGGCAGTGCCCGCAACCGCGGCCCACAGCAGGACGGCTGCCGACGCCGCCCGAGCCCACCCATGCCTGCTACGCCACCCCATCCACCCGACCCCCCAGCTGGCGGCGCGGGCTTGCCACCCACCCACGCACGTTCGGTACTCGGGTTAACCCTATCGGCGAAATTTCCCGCCACTGCAACGGCGCACGGCAGCACGCCGATGCGGCACCGCGCGATTCGGCCCGATGCGCAGCATCTTCGCTCGGGATTCCGCGGGGCCGGCGCGATGCGTTCGCGACCACGTGCCGCGCTGCCGCCTGGGTCGCGCTACTTCCCGCTACTTCCCGCGGCTCACGTCGTCGAAGAACTCTTTCACCTTGGCGAAAAATCCCGCCGAGTGCGGCGAGGTCTCCCTGTTGCTCTCGCGTTCGAAGGCCTCCAGCAGCTCGCGCTGCTTGCGCGTGAGGTTCTTGGGCGTCTCCACCTCCACCTGGATGTACATGTCGCCCGTGACCTTGGAGCGCAGCACGGGCATGCCCTTGCCTTTGAGGCGGAACTGCTTGCCGGTCTCGGTGCCCTCCGGCACGCGCACACGCGTCATTTCGCCGTCGATGGCCGGCACGTCCACCTGCCCGCCCAGGGCGGCCGTGGTCATGGAGATGGGGACGCGGCAGAAGATGTCGGCGCCGTCGCGCTGGAAGAAGTCGTGCGGTTTGATCGAAAGGAAGATGTAGAGATCGCCCGGCGGCCCGCCGCGCACGCCTGCCTCGCCCTCGCCGGCCAGCCGGATCTTGGTGCCGTCCTCAACGCCCGCTGGGATGGGCACGGACAGCGTGCGCTCCTGCAGAACGCGCCCCGAGCCCGAGCAGGTGCCGCACGGGTCGGAGATGATCTCGCCGCGCCCCTGGCAGCCGGGGCAGGTGCGCTCGATGGTGAAGAAGCCCTGGCTCGCCCGCACCTTGCCGTAGCCCGCGCAGGTCGGACACACGGTGGGCCGCGCCCCGGCCTTGGCGCCGGTGCCTTCGCAGGTGGTGCAGGTGACGCTGGTGGGCACACGGATCTGCGCGGTCTTGCCCGCGTAGGCCTCGGCGAGGTCGATCTCCATGTTGTAGCGCAGGTCGGCGCCGC
>DATBKR010000293.1:0-1593 GCA_036555805.1 Hyphomicrobiaceae bacterium
CCGCGATACCTTCGACTGGCTGTGGACCGCGCTGTCCCGCGACGAACCGCCGCTGCGCCTGCAGCCGATGCAGCCCGCCTTCGCGCCACCGCCCCGCTCCCTCCTGTCGCGGATGCGCAACCTGGTCGCGTGGTCGCGATCGAACCGCCACGCCTCGGTCTAACCACGGTGTCAGCCCCGGAAAGTCTGACACCTGTCTAGCCGATTTGCCGCGCCTCCATGCGCCGGCCTACTCTTGCCATCCAGCAATTTCGAAAAGGGGCTTGCCCTGCCATGTCTCGATTCAAGCGCATTGTCATCCTCACCGGCGCCGGCATCTCGGCCGAGTCCGGCATCGCCACCTTCCGCGACAAGGACGGCATCTGGTCCAAGGTGGACCCGATGGACGTGGCGACGCCGCAGGGCTTTGCGCGCAACCCGCAGCTTGTGCTCGACTTCTACAACACGCGGCGCCGGGACGCCGCCGCGGCCAAGCCCAACGCGGCGCACCTGGCACTGGCGAAACTGGAGGCCGAGCACGGCGCCAACGGCGGAGCGGTGACCCTGGTCACTCAGAACATCGACCTGCTGGACGAGGCCGCGGGGAGCAGGAACCTCATCCACATGCACGGGCAGGGCAACCAGATGCTCTGCAACCATTGCCAGGCGCGCCATCCCTGGGAGCGGGAGGACCTGCGCGTCGATCTTGAATGCCGCGCCTGCGGCAAGGCCGGCGGGCTGCGCCCCGACGTGGTCTGGTTCGGCGAAATGCCCTACCACATGGACCGCATCGCGGAAGAGCTGGCGCAGGCCGACCTGTTCCTGTCCATCGGCACCAGCGGCAACGTCTATCCGGCGAGCGGCTTCGTGGCCGAGGCCCGCAGCGCCGGCGCCCATACCGTGGAGCTGAACCTGGAGCCCTCGGAGGGCGCCACGCTGTTCCACGAGGTGCATCACGGGCCGGCGTCCAAGGTGGTGGCGAAGTACGTGGAGCGGATTTTGAGCGGAAAGGCGTAGACGGGGGTCAGACCCCTCGCGCACGCGGTGGAGTTTCAACCGATGGCTCGGAGGCGAGGGGTCTGACCCCGTTCATGTTCTGGCGCTACCTGCCGCTCGCTGGGATGGTGCTGATGGTGCTCATCGCCGGCTGCGTGCGGCCGTGGCTGCAGTTTCGCCGGTACGGCACCTTCGGCAGCCAGCTGTTCCGGTCCGGCAAGCGGGTTCAGGATATGCGCGATGCCGGACTTGTTGTCCTGGTCGTGCTCCTGATCGCCCAGGCGGCCGCGATGGCAACGAGCCGGCATGAGCCCAGCCTGCTGATCGCCGGGCAAGGCGCGCTGCGCGGCGTGCTGCAGGTGGCCGGGGCTGTGCTGCTGCTCGGCGGCACCGCGCTGCTGGCGGCGGCGCAGCTCAACATGCGCGCGTCCTGGCGCATCGGCATCAAGGAGGGCGAGGCGCCGGGGCTCATCACCGCCGGCCTCTACCGCTTCTGCCGCCACCCGATCTATCTGGGGCTTCTCGCGGCGCTGGCGGGCTACGCGGCGCTGCTGCCCACGCCGCTGTCGCTGGCGCTGCTGGCGGCGGCCTATGCCGGCGCACGGGCCCAGGCCGCCG
>DATBKR010000294.1:0-3081 GCA_036555805.1 Hyphomicrobiaceae bacterium
TTTGCTCGTCGCGGCGCAGCTGCCTCGCCGGAGCAATAGCCCCCGATAGCTGCCAGTCGGCGAACACCCCCGGAACGACTTCAGGTTTCCAGCCGTGTTGCTCCGGTCATTGCTCTGTAAGCGTCCGGAGGTCACGTGCCAGAGCACTAAATCGCTGCCGCGATAGCCGCTGCGCGGGGTGCCCGATGGAGGGGTCGGAAGCGGGTTGAGAGGACGGTCATAGCGGGGTGGGGAGCCCGGTCCTGAGGAAGATGGAGGTCTTGGCAACCTCACTCAGGAGAAGCTCCCCATGAGCACTGATACCACCGTCAGCCCGCTGCGCCAGCGCATGATCGAGGATATGGCTGCGCGCAAGCTGGGGCGCCATTCGCAGCGCAGCCACATCTACAGCTGCCGGCGGTTTGCGGCGTTCTTGAAGCGCTCACCCGACACAGCCACCGCCGACGACGTTCGCCGCTTCCAGCTGCACCTGGTCGAAGCCGGGCTCAGCATCCCCAATCGCAACCGGATCATGACCGGGGTGAAGTTCCTGTTCCGGGTGACGCTGAGGCGGCACGATCTCGCAGCCGAGGTCTATCACCTGAAGGAGCCGCAGAAGCTGCCGCTCACCATGAGCCCCAATGAAGCCGAGCGGCTGCTCGACATGGCCGTCAGCCTCAGGGATCGCGTCATGCTCTCCCTCGGCTATGGCTGTGGGCTTCGCGCCGGCGAGATTGTCCGGCTCAAGGATGGCGACCTCGACAGCGCACAGATGATCATCCGCATCGTGCAGGGGAAGGGTCGCAAGGACCGGCACGTCATGCTGCCGCCAGAGCTGCTGTTGTCGCTGCGGGAATGGTGGAAGGTCCGCCCGACACGCTTTGACGCGGGCGTACCGGTAGGGGAGCGTTGGTTATTTCCTGGCCGTCGGCAAGGGCAGCATCTTACTTACCGCCAGTTGAGCCGCATCTTCGATGAGTCGGCAGCAGCCGCGGGAATCACGAAGCGGATCAGCCTGCGTTCGCTGCGGCACTCGTTCGCGACGGACCTGCTCGAGAAGGGGATCGACATTCGTTATATCCAGGCCCTTCTCGGGCATTCGAAGCTGGACACGACCGCGCGATATACCCGTGTCGCCACGGGTCGGATCGCGAGCATCGACAGTCCGCTCAAACAGCTTGGCTCCAAGCACCGCAGGCCGAGGAAGAAGCGCCGCAGTCCCAAGGCCCCATAACGCGCCACCGGCGTGGGCAGCCCAGCTCTGGAGGTCGCGGATATCTTCCGCGACCACGGTCCCGCTTGGCGTGAAGCCAACCGCGGGCACGTGAGCCTCGACCAGCTGAAGGTGATGAGCGCGATCGAGCGCTGCCGCACGGCGGCGCTCGGCGGCTATGTTGCGCGCTGCGAGAACGAGAAGTGCGGCCACATCGTCATCGCGTATTGCAGCTGCCGCAACCGGCATTGTCCCAAGTGTCAAGGCGCGGCGGCGAGGCAGTGGCTCGCCGAGCGCGAGGCCGAACTGCTGCCCGTCGGCTACTTCCATGTCGTCTACACGCTGCCGGCGCCGATCGCCGACATCGCCTACCAGAACAAGCGAGCGATCTACGACTTGCTCATGAAGGCCGCGGCCGAGGCGACGCTCACAATCGCAAGCGATCCCAGGCATCTCGGGGCCCGCATCGGCATCACGGCGGTGCTGCACACCTGGGGCTCCGCTCTCACGCATCATCCGCACGTGCACATGATCGTGCCGGCGGGCGGATTGTCGGCGGATGGCGGGCGCTGGATCTCGTCGCGGCCCGGCTTCCTCGTCCCCGTCAAGGTGCTCTCGCGCCTGTTCCGGGGGCGGCTGCTGGCCATGCTGGCCGAGGCTCACGCGCAAGACCGCCTCACCTTCTTCGGCGAGCACGCGGCGCTCGCCGGCAAGCGGGCGTTCAAGCGCTTCCTGGCACCGCTGCGCAGGCGAGAGTGGGTGGTCTACAGCAAGAAGCCGTTCGCGGGGCCGGAGCAGGTCCTGCGCTATCTCTCACGCTACACCCATCGCGTCGCCATCTCCAACCGCCGGCTCATCGCCGCCGACGACGGTGGCATCGCCTTCCGCTGGAAGGACTATCGACTTCAGGGCCCCGATCGCTGGAAGACGTTGACGCTCCACCCCCATGAGTTCATTCGCCGCTTCCTCATGCACGTCCTGCCCAAGGGCTTCCACCGCATCCGCCACTATGGGCTGTTTGCCAACGGCAACCGGGCCGACAACATCGCTCGCCTCCGCGAGCTTCTGCGCGTTGCGCCCGTCGTCGAGCCTGAGGAGAAGACCGCCGCGCCGCACGAGCCGCGCGTGCTCGCCTGCCCCTGCCCGCGCTGCGGTGGCCGCATGATCGTCATCGAGGTCTTCGCGCGCGGCTGCGAGCCACGATATCGGCCGGCGCCTGTCCCGACGCCGATCAGGATCGACACGTCATGACGACAGCTCAGACTGCTCGCCGCAAAGCCACCCTTCCCGGCGCCGCTCACCGGTCGGCGACGACCCGGCACGTCCCATTGCACCTCGCCCTCGGCTCAAAGCAACCGCCGGGCAACGGCTCGACGCCCTTTCCCCTCCTCCGACTCCCTGCGAGCCGCGGACGCGACCCAATCCTGTTCCCCCAACCGTTGCCTCCTGCGGCCAAATCCCCATAGAGCCCGCTGCACCGGCGGCGCCCCACTAACCGCGATTTCGTGCCCTGGCGCTTCTCGGACGCCTCCCGTCCGCGCGCGTGGATGGCGCCTCATGCAGGCGTCCGAGAAACCTGCACATCATTCCCCGGTCCGGCATCGGCCTCGGCGCGGCGAATGTTACACTGTTCACTGACGTACCGAGCTACTGCCCGACACTGGCGAAGTGTGCCAATTGCTGCCGTTTCCTCCCCACAAGGAGGCAACACTCAGCGTGCGCCTTCACCGACCAGCGCGAAAGGCGCCCAGTATTCTGGATGCGCCTCGTCTCCGCCGGCGGCGATCAATTGTGCCATCGACCGCCGCAGAGCCTCAGCGCGGCCGATGTTGGGCGCCGTGCGCAACGCGTTGAAGGCTTCGGTAGTGAGCTTCACCGTGGCTTCCGAG
>DATBKR010000295.1:0-2748 GCA_036555805.1 Hyphomicrobiaceae bacterium
GTGGCGCTCGACGCCGCCGGCGCCTGGAACTGGCAGAGCTTCGCCCAGGCGCTGCGCGCCACGGGCTACATGCCCGCCAACGTCACGCTCACGTCGCTCAGGGTGGTGGACGGCGTGCTGGCCCTGCACGGGCCGGACGGGGTGGAGCGCACCCGGCTCGACGGCTTGAACGGGGAGCTGTCGGCCCCGGCGCTGGACGGGCCCTATCGCTTCCGCGGCACCTTCACCTCGGGCGGCGCCACCCGCGAGGTGAGGATCGGCACGGGCGCGCCCGAGGCCGACGGCAAGGTACCGCTCCGGGTGTCGCTGCGCCTGCTGGACACCGGCGCCTCCTACGTGCTCGACGCCCGCGCGGTGGACCTCATGGGCAAGACCAGGATCGAGGGCGACCTGACCGCCCACCTGCCCATCGCCGGCCCTCCACCCGGCGGCCTTTCCCGGCGCGCCGGCAGCGCGGAGGAGGAGCCGAACATCGACCGTGGCGAGCCGCCGCTCGAGGTGAAGGCCGCGATCAAGGCCGACGTCACCGGCGCCGTGCTCTCCGATCTGACCTTGACCTTCGAGCAGGGCGACCGGCCCCAGACCGTCACCGGCACCGCACGGGCAGCCTGGCGCACGCCGGTGGCGTTTGACATGGACCTTGCCTCGCGCTGGCTCGACCTCGACCAGCTGGCAGGCGCAAGAGAGGGCGCGGGACCGGGCACCAGTATCGTCAAGCTGGCTGCGTGGGTGCGCGACCTGCTGCCGGCGGATGCGGTTGCGCGGCTGAACCTCGCTATCGATCAGGCCAACCTCGCCAACGACACCATCGGGCCGCTGCGGCTCGCGCTGGCGCGGTCAGCCAGTGGCCTGGACATCCGGGAATTGCGCGCCACCCTTCCCGGCGGCAGCCAGGTGGACCTCAAGGGCAGCGTCTCGGGCGCGGACGACGGTCTCGCCTTCAAGGGCAACGTCGGTCTCAAGGGCGCCAGCGCCGGCCGCTTCGTGGCGTGGGCGAGCGGCAACGGCGTGGCGTTCTCGCCTGACGCCGACGGCCCCTTCGAGCTGCGCGCGAACCTGGCGGTCGATGCGGCCGGCGTGGCGGTGCGCGATCTCGCTGGCACGCTGGCCGGGACGGCGCTCAAGGGCGGTGGGCGCTACCGGTGGGCCGGCCGGCCGGAGCTGACAGTGGCCCTGGAGGGCCCCAAGCTCGATGCCCGCACCCTGCTGCCGGCCGACCAGAGCCTGTTCGACCTGCTGGGGCTGCTCAGCCGGGCGCCGCTCATGAAGCAGGACGACAAGCGGGTGGCGAGGGCCGACAGCCCGGTGGCGCGGCTGCTGCAGTCGGACCTCGACCTGCAGCTGAAGGCCGGGCAGCTCGTGACGGCGGCGCGCACCTTCCGCGACTTCAGCACGGCGCTGGTGACGAAAGGAGGCCAGCTGAAGCAGCTGGCGCTCAATCTGGCGGGCGACGGCGGTTTCGCCCTGCAGCTGGACGGCAAGGTGGACAGCCTCGCAGCGCAGCCGAAGGGAACCGTGCACGGTCACGTGACGGCGGAGACGCCCGACAGCATCGCGCCGCTCGCCGCCCTGCTCGGCGTTCCCTCGGCCTTCCAGCCCGGCGACAGCCGGGAGCGGGCCATCGCGCCGCTGCGTCTGGCAGGCGCCCTGGCGCTCGGCGGCCGTACGGCCACCTCCGCCGATCTCACCATCGACGGCGAGGCCGGGGGCGCGACCGTGAAGGTGAGCGCCCGCTTCGACGGAAGCTCCGGCGGCTGGCGCAGCGGGCGCGCCGACGTGACGGCTGCCATCGATTCCGGCGACGCCGGCCGAATCGCTGCCCTGCTGTTTCCGGAAGCGCTGCCAGCGGGGCGCGTCGGCAACGCCAAGCCGGGCCGCATTCTGGTCCGAGCGGGCGGCGTCCCGTCCGAGGGTTTGGCGACGCTCGCCACCATCGACGCCGCCGATCTGGCCCTCAACTTCCGCGGCAAGGTCGCGATCACCGATGCCGGCACCAGGGCCGACGGCGATCTGGAGGCGCGTTCGGGGAACGGCACCCTGCTGGCCGCGCTCGTGGGTCTGGCGCCGGCTCTGCGCGCCGACGGCGTGCCCGCGAGCGCGCGGCTGAAGCTCGCCGTGGACCGCGGCACCGTCGGCATGGACAAGCTGGCCCTGCAGCTGGGCGGCACCCGGCTGGCAGGCAAGATCGCGCTGGCGCCGGGCGACGGCGGGCGGCGCCGGATCGACGCCGCGCTCAGCGCCGACGAGCTGAGCGTCGCCACCGTGCTGGGCCCGCTGCTCGACCGGCGCTTCGGCGCCGCGAGCGCGGCGGAGGCGGTTCTGCAGGGCCAGGCCAACCCGTGGCCGGACGAGCCGTTCAGCGCGCCCGTGCTCGACGCCTTCGAGGGCCAGATCCGGCTGAGCTGCAAGCGTCTGACGCTGGCGGAGGGCCTGGCGCTGGAGCGCGCGAGGCTCAACGTGCTGCTGCAGCCCGGCAAAGTCGAGGTGAAGGAGATCGGCGGAGCGGCGCTGGGCGGAGAGGTGAAGGCCGACGTCGCCATCGAGAAGATGCCGGCCGGCGCCAATGTGCGGGGGTCGCTGGGGTTCGGCATCGCGCTGGAGGAAATCCCCGGACCGCGACCGCCCAAGGCGAGCGGCCCCCTGACCGGCCGCATCGAGTTCACCGGGCGCGGCGTGAGCCCGCGCGCCGTCGTCTCGGCCCTGCAGGGCGAGGGCAGCGTCGCCTTCGGTGACGCGCGGCTGCCCGGC
>DATBKR010000296.1:0-5318 GCA_036555805.1 Hyphomicrobiaceae bacterium
CGGGCGGGATCTCCTTTTCCAGCTCCACGATCGCGGTGGCGATCTGGTCGATGGACGCCAGTCCCTCCACCGTCAGGTTGGCCTGGCCGGACGGGAACAGCACCTCGGATTCGAACACGAAGCGGTCGCCGACGACGCGGATGTCCTTGCGGTCGCGCAACAGCTCGCGCAGGCGCCCGAAGAAATCCGAGCGGTAGCGCTGCAGTTCCTGCACCTGCTTGGCGAGCAGCGTGTTGAGGCGGTTGCCCAGGTCGGCGATGCGAAGCTGGCTGTCCTTGTCCTTCACGTCGTAGGCGTTGATCGCCTCCTGCAGGGCCGCCATCTGGCGGCGCAGCTGCAGGAGCTGCTGGTTGAGCAGATCCACCTTGGCCTGCGCCTCGCTGGTGAGCAGGCTCTTGTCGGCCAGTTCCTTGGTGAGGGCGGTTATGCGGGCATCCTTCTCGCCGCCGAGGCCGGCAAGCCCCGTCAGGCGCTCGTTGTCGGCGCGCAGCGTGGCCACTATGGACTGCAGGGCGGCGAGTTCGTCCTGGGTCTTCTTGCCCTGGCCCTTCTCCAGGCTGAGGAGGCTCGTGAGCTCTGCGATCTGGCGCTGCAGGCGGCGCAGGGCCGTGTCCTTGCCCGACGCTTCCTGGCTGACGTAGAATTGAGCGACCATGAACACGGAGAGCAGGAAGGTGACCACCAGCAGCAGCGTGGAGAGCATGTCCACGTAGCCCGGCCAGAACAGGTCGTGGCCGCCGCCCGCCCGGCGTGAGCGCGAGAGCGCCATCGGCTAACCCTTCCGCGGCACGCTGGCCGCCAGTTCCTTGAGCACCGTTGCCACCTCCGACTGCTGGGCGGCCTGCTCGTCCACCCACTCGCGCACGACCTTCTGCTCGGCGCGCATCTGGCGCACGAGCTGGTCCACGCCCTTGGCCAGCTCGCGCACGGCCTCGTCGGCCGGCGCACCGCCGCCGTCCATCCTCGGGATGGCGCCCACCCGCTCGTTGAGATCGAGCACGGCGCGGTGCATATCGTGGATGGCAGCGTAGAGCTGGCGGCTGGCGTAGTCGCTGGTCTGCGAACCGCCCGGTGCCAGCTCGGTGATGCCCGACAGCCACTCCTCGAGCTGGTTGTAGAAGCGGCTGTGGGCATGGCTTGCCTGCAGCTCCAGGAAGCCGAGCACCAGGGAGCCGCCGAGGCCCAGCAGCGACGAGGCGAACGCAGTGCCCATGCCGCGCAGCGGCGCGGCCAGCCCGCGCTTGAGTTCATCGAACACGGTGACGCTGTCGGAGGCGCGCATGTCGATCGCACCGATGGTGGTGCCCACCGAGGAGATGGTGTCGAGCAGGCCCCAGAAGGTGCCGAGCAGGCCGAGGAACACCAATAGGCCCACAAGATAACGCCCGGTGTCGCGCGCCTCGTCCAGGCGCGAGGCGATCGAGTCCATGATCGAGCGCATCGACGTGGCCGACAGCGAGAGCGAACCGGAGCGGTCGCGCAGCATGGTCGCCATGGGCGCCAGCAGCACGGGCCGGGCCGAGATGGCGAGCCCCGGATCGGCGATGCGGAAGGCGTTGACCCAGCGGATTTCGGGGTAGAGGCGCAGCACCTGCGCAAAGGCGTAGCAGATGCCGGCCGCCAGCACGAAGCAGATGAGGAAGTTGAGACCCGGATTGCGCAGCATGGCCTCCCACAGCCGCTCGTGCAGCAGCGCGATCACTATGCCCACCAGCACCAGGAACACGAACATGCGCCAAAGGTAGACGCCGGGGCTCAGCAGAGTCCGGTGCAGCGCCGGGGCGGAGCGTTCCGGCGTTCTCGGTCGTGCCATGCTTCCTTCTCCAGGCCCCTTGGGGTCTCAGGCCTCGCTAGTATCCACTATCATCATCCGCGCATTAAGGGCGATGTCGCCGCGTAACGTGCTGTTCTGGAATTGTCCCGCCGGTGCTGATGCCGCCGGGCCCCGGCCACGGATTCGGGTTTTGACCCTCGCATCAGAAACGGGCAACTTTCCGGCTTCCAGCGATTTCGCGGCTCAAACCTCGGTCGGTTCTGTCGTTTCCGCCAGCAGCTCCAGCATGGCCCTGTGCACGTGTGCATTGCCGGCAACAATGTCGCCGGTGTCGAACATGAGCTTGCCGCCCCCGGCATCCGTTACGTAGCCGCCGGCCTCCCGGACCAGCAGAGTGCCCGCGGCCATGTCCCAGGGCGACAGCCCGTGATCGAGGTAGCCGTCGAAGCGCCCCGCCGCCACCCAGGCAAGGTCGAGGGCGGCCGAGCCGGTGCGGCGGAGGCCGGCCACGTGGCCCATCAACCCCTTGCATTCCGCGAGAAAAAGCCCGTGCCCCGGGCGCCCGCGATGCGGGATTCCGGTGGCGATGAGGCTGTCGGCCAGCGCCTTGCGCGCCGCCACCCGCAGCCTGCGGCTGTTGAGGAAGGCGCCGTGGCCCTTCTCGGCCGTGCACAACTCGTCGTGAATCGGATTGTAGGTGAGCCCGGCCACGATCTCGCCCTCGCGCTCCAGGGCGATGGCGATGCAGAACAGCGGCACCCCGTGCAGGAAGTTGGTCGTGCCGTCGAGCGGATCGACGATCCAGCGGTGGGTCCTGTCAGGCCCCTCCACCAGCCCCCGCTCCTCCATCAGGAAGCCGTAGCCGGGCCGCGCCTTGGACAGCTCGCGGTAGAGAACCTCCTCGGAGCGGTGGTCGGCGCTGGAGGCGAAGTTGGCGGGCCCTTTGACGGAGACCTGCAGCTGCTCCAGCTCGCCGAAGTCGCGCGCCAGCCCCCGGCCTGCCTTGCGCGCCGCGGCGATCATGACGGTCATAAGCGCGGAGGCGGGCATTTGCGATGCTCTGGGGCGGACGGGATCGGGAGATGCAAAGAGCGGGCCGGCGGGATGCCCCGCAGAGCCCGGCCTAGCTTAGGCGGGTTGGGAAGGCAAGCGCTCGCGCTGACCGCGCTTGGGCACACGCTCGCGAAATACCCAGAAGGGCCCAGTCGGATTCAGCAATCAGGTTCCTTGCTTGGGTCGATCCACTTTTCGATTCCATGGACCGCTCCGAGCCCGTAGCCGAGCTCCCGATAGAAGCCGAGGGCCTTCACGTTGCCGTTGCGGACGAGCAGATTGACCTTCCACACGCCACGGACCGCCAGCCACGCCTCGGCTGCCGCCACGATGTGTCGCCCGAGCCCGTGCCGACGCAGGGTCGGATCGACGCCCACGTAGTACATGGCGCCGCGGTGGCCGTCGTGGCCCACCATGGCGCTGGCGACGATGTGGCCGCCCGAGAGGCCCACCAGCACCTCGGAATTTGGTTTGCCGCGCGCAAACGCGATATCCCTTGCGGGGTCATTCCAGGGGCGGGTAAGGCCGCAGGCGTGCCACAGGGCGATGACAGCCGTGTCCTCGCCGTCGGCGATCGGACGAACGGTGAGATCGGGGGCCCTCACAGCACCTTCCCAGGATTGAGGATGCCCTTGGGGTCGAAGGCGGCCTTGATCTTGTGCATCAGGTCCATGGCGACGGCGCCCTTGGCCTGGGCCAGCTCGGCGCGCTTCATGACGCCGATGCCGTGCTCGGCCGAGATCGAGCCGTTGAGGTCGAGCACGACTTCGTGCACGGCATGCACCATGTCGTCCCACAGGGCCATGAACCTGTCCCTTGCCATGCCTTCCGGCTGGGCGATGTTGTAGTGGATGTTGCCGTCGCCGAAGTGACTGATGGGGATGGGACGCGCGCCGGGGCAGATGCGCTCCATGGCCGCGTCGGCGCGGCGGATGAACTCGGGGATGGCGTTGACCGGCACGGACACGTCGTTCTTCACGCTGGCACCGAGCGGCTTCTGCGCTTCCGAGTAGGACTCGCGCAGGAGCCAGAAATCGCGCGCTTGCCCGAGCGAGCTGGCAACGACGGCATCGGCGACGATCCCGCGGTCGCTCGCCGCCACCAGCGTCTCGGTGAGCATCCTCTCGGCCGAGCCGTCGGCCCTGAGCCCGGAAGTCTCCAGAAGCGCGTACCAGGGATGGCGCGAGCCGGGGAAAGGATCGCGCGCGCCCCGTGCGTGCTTCACGACCGTATCGAGAACGATGCGCGCCATCACTTCGAAGGCGGTGAAGCCGGTGCCGGCGATCTCCTGGCCCAGGCTGAAGAGCTTGAGCGCCGCCTTGAGATCGGGGAGGGCCACGAAGGCCGTGGCCTTCTCGGCGGGTTTGGGGAACAGCTTGAGCACTGCGGCGGTGATGACGCCCAGCGTGCCCTCCGAGCCGATGAACAGGTCCCTGAGGTCGTAGCCGGTGTTGTCCTTCTTGAGCCCGTTGAGCCCGTCCCAGACCCGCCCGTCGGCCAGCACCACCTCCAGGCCCAGCACCAGCTGGCGCGTGTTGCCGTAGGCCAGCACGCCGACGCCGCCGGCGTTGGTGCCGAGGTTGCCGCCGATCTGGCAGGTGCCCTCCGAGGGCAGGCTGAGCGGGAACAGCCGGTTGGCATCGTCGGCCGCCGCCTGCGCCTCGGCCAGCGTGAGCCCGGCCTCCACGGTCATGGTGAAGCCCTGCGGGTCGATGGCGCGCACGCGCTTGAGGCGGCCGATCGAGAGCAGGACCTCGCCGTGCATGGGAACCTGGCCGCCGACCAGCCCGGTATTGCCCGCCTGCGGCACCACCGGGATGCCGTGCTCGTTGGCCAGCCCCAGGATCTTCGAGACCTCCTCGGTGGAGCCCGGCCGCAGCACGACCGAGGCACGGCCGTCGTACATGTCGCGCCACTCGCGCAGGTAGGGGAGCTGCTGGTCGGGGTCGGTGAGGGCGTGCTGTGCGCCGACGATGGCCGCGAAGCGGGCGACCAGATCGGGGCTCAATACGATGCGGCCCTCGCTGCGGCTTTGGCGCTGGTGCTGGCTCATTCGGGTCTCGATGCGCGGCGCAGCCGGTCGTTGATGGCTTCGCCCAGACCCTGCTCCGGGATGGGCATCACTGCAACAGCCTTGGGGCCAGGGGCTTCTAGTGGGGCTTCAAGGGCGGCTTGGCCCGCCGCTTCGAAGGCGGCATCGAGCGTGCGCAGCGCCGAGAACAGGTTGGCCGCGGCCTCGGTGAGGTCGCCGGACCAGCTCAGGTTGAGCATCGGGCCCTCGTGCCGGGGCACGTGCGCGGAGCCGAAGGCGAGCAGCGCCTCGCCAGGGCGCACGTCGGTGGCGTTGAGGCGCAGCCGGGCGGCCGGGGCATAGTGGCGCGTCAGCATGCCGGGCGAGGCGGGTGCGTTCGCCTGGCCCATCGCCACCGCCACCGGCCGGCCCAGCACGCGCGCGATGTCCTCGCGCGCGACGGCGCCGAGCCGCAGCACC
>DATBKR010000297.1:0-3346 GCA_036555805.1 Hyphomicrobiaceae bacterium
GCGCCGACGCTGCCGAAGGACAACCTGCTGGTGATGAACATGTGCGGCCGCGGCGACAAGGACATCTTCGCGGTCGCAGACCATTTGGGAATGCAGATGTAGGAGGGAAAAGGGGAATGGGGAGTAGGGAGTGGGGAATGGGGGACGAGAGGTGCCCCACTCCCCACTCCCCATTCCCCACTCCCTCGATTTCATGAAAGAACCGACACGCATCGATCGCCGCTTTGCGGCGCTGAAAGAACAGGGCCGCAAGGGGCTGGTGACCTTCGTCACCGCCGGCGATCCCGACTACGCCGCCTCGCGCGAGATCCTGCTCGGCCTGCCCGGTGCGGGCGCCGATCTCATCGAGCTCGGCATGCCCTTCTCCGACCCCATGGCCGACGGCCCCGCCATCCAGGCCTCCTCCCAGCGCGCGCTGAAGGCCGGGCAGACCATGCGGCGCACGCTGGAACTGGTGCACGAGTTCCGCGCCCGCGACCAGGACACGCCGATCGTGCTCTTCGGCTACTACAATCCCGTCTACGTCTACCCGAGCGCGCGCTTCCTCGACGATGCCGTGGCGGCCGGCGCCGACGGCCTGCTCGTGGTGGACCTGCCCCCCGAAGCCGACGCCGAGCTGTGCCTGCCGGCCAGGGAACTCGGGCTCAACTTCATCCGCCTCGCCACCCCCACCACCGACGCCAGGCGGCTGCCGGCCGTGCTCGCCAACACCTCGGGGTTCCTCTACTACGTGTCGGTCACCGGCATCACCGGCGCCGCCTCCCCCGAGATAAAGGCGGTCCATGCGCACGTAGCGCGAATCAAGAAGTCCACGCAGCTCCCGGTAGCGGTCGGATTCGGCATCAAAACCCCCGCCCAGGCCCGCGAAATTGCCGCCGGCGCGGATGCCGTGGCGGTGGGCTCAGCGTTGGTGGAGACGATTCGTAACAATCTGGGACAAAAAGGGGAATCGACTGGAAATACGGTCCCTGCGGTCCTAAATCTGGTGCAGGGTTTGTCCGGCGCGTTGCGGTCCGGGTAGGACTTGTGCGAATGGGGTTGCCCCCCGGCGCGATAGGGCAGGTCCCCAGCGCGCCCCTAAGACGCCCCCGAGGTCGTCATCCCGAGAGGCGTGATGGAGCGTTCGGAGTGAACTGGATCAGCAACTACGTCCGCCCGAAGATCCGCAGCCTGCTGCCGTCCTCCAAGCACCAGATCCCCGAGAACGTGTGGATCAGGTGCCCCGAGTCGGGGCAGATGGTGCACCACAAGGACCTGGAGGCCAACCAGTTCGTCTTCCCCGGTTCCAACTACCACGTGCGCATGAGCGCGCAGCAGCGCTTGCAGCACTTCTTCGACGGCGGCGAGTACACCCGCGTGCCGGTGCCGGACGTGGTGCACGACCCGCTGAAATTCCGCGACGGGCGCAAATATTCCGAGCGCCTCAAGACCGCCAAGGCCACCACCGACCTCGACGATGCGGTGCTGGTGGGCGAGGGCCTGCTGGAGGGCCTGCCCGTGGTCGCTGCCGCCCAGGATTTCCGATTCATGGCTGGCTCGCTCGGCATGGCCGCGGGCGAGGCAGTCATCACCGGCATGCTGCGGGCGGTGGACAAACGCGTGCCGTTCGTGCTGTTCGCGGCCTCCGGCGGCGCGCGCATGCAGGAGGGCATCCTCTCGCTCATGCAGATGCCGCGCACGACCATCGCGGTGCAGCGCCTGCGCGAGGCGCGCCTGCCCTACATCGTGGTCCTCACCGATCCGACCACGGGCGGCGTCACCGCCTCCTATGCCATGCTGGGCGACATCCACGTCGCCGAGCCGGGCGCGCTCATCTGCTTCGCCGGCCCGCGCGTGATCCAGCAGACCATCCGCGAGCAGCTGCCCGATGGCTTCCAGCGCGCCGAGTACCTGCTCGAGCACGGCATGATCGACATGGTCGTGCACCGCCACAAGCTGCGGGCCACCCTGGCCAGGCTGTGCCGCCTGATGTCGGCCGGCGGCGCGCTGGCGAAGGCGCAGGCGCCGGCAGAGCGCGGCGGCGGGCACCTCAACGGCAGCGCCGTGGACGGCCGCACCATCGAGACCCTCGCTCGCGCGTCGGATGTCATCGACGCCGAACCCGTGGACGATGCCCATCGCATCGAGATGCGCCAGCCGGAGAAGCGCGAAGCCGACGGCAAGACCCGCCCGGCCGGCCGCGACTCCATCCACAACTGATCACCGTCATCCCGGAAGCCGAGCCCCGGCCCCCGGGCCGGGCGCGGCTATCCGGGACCTCGTGAGGCAAACTGAACTTGCTAAGGTTCCGACTCGCTTCGCGAGGTCCCGGATAGCCTCGGGCCTTCCGGCCCTCGGCTTCCGGGATGACAGGTGGAGAATAGTGCTAGGATGACCTCATGCGCACGAGCGACGAACTGCTGGCCGAGCTGAAGGGGCTGCACCCGCGCCTCATCGACCTTTCGCTCGGCCGCATCGAGGGGCTGCTGGCGAAGCTCGGCCATCCCGAGCGGCGGCTGCCGCCCGTCGTCCACGTGGCAGGCACCAACGGCAAGGGCTCTGTGGCGGCGTTCCTCAAGGCGATGCTGGAGGCGTCCGGCCTCAGCGTGCACGTCTACACCTCGCCGCATCTCGTGCGCTTCCACGAGCGCATCGCGCTCGCCGGCGCCGACCGCCGGGCGCGCCCGATCGGTGAGCGCGAGCTGGTGGAACGGCTCAGCGCCGTGCAGCGCATCAACGCCGGCGAGTCGATCACCTTCTTCGAGATCACCACCGCCGCCGCACTCCTGGCGTTCGCCGAGGCGCCGGCCAACGCCGTCATCCTGGAGGTGGGCCTCGGCGGGCGCCTCGACGCCACCAACGTAGTGGCACGGCCGGCGCTGAGCGTCATAGCGCCCGTCTCGCTTGACCACGCCGACAAGCTGGGCGCCACCGTCGCCGAGATCGCCCGCGAGAAGGCGGGCATCCTCAAGACCGGCGTTTCGGGCGTCGTATCGGCCCAGCGGCCCGAGGCTCTGGACGTGATCAAGGCGAGGGCGCACGAGGTGGTGGCGCCGCTGTCGGTATGGGGCGAGGACTTCGAGGCGTTCGAGCAGAACGGCCGCCTCGTGTTCCAGAGCGCTGAGCGGCTGCTGGACCTGCCGCTGCCGGCCCTCATCGGTCAGCACCAGATCGGCAACGCCGGCACGGCCGTGGCCGCTGCGCTGCGGCTCAAGTGGCTGGGGCTCACGATCGAAGGGATCGAGCGGGGGCTGCGGCAGGTGCGCTGGCCGGCGCGCATGCAGCGCCTCGACGACGGCCCGCTGGCGCGGCTCCTCAAGCCGGGCTCCGAGCTGTGGCTCGACGGCGGCCACAACCCGGCCGGCGG
>DATBKR010000298.1:0-10524 GCA_036555805.1 Hyphomicrobiaceae bacterium
CGATGGCGCGCCCAATGTCGTGCGCATCCACCGCAACGGTACCGTGACCGTCCCGGAGCACCTCTCCAAGGACCAGGGCATCCCCATGCGGGCCGGCGACCGCGTCGAGGTGATGACGCCGGGCGGGGGCGGCTACGGCGACCCGTTCGCGCGGGATGCGGCGGCGGTCGTCCGTGACGTCCGCCTCGGCTACTACGATCGCGAGGAGGCGCGCGCCCTGTTCGGCGTTGCCCTGCGGCCCGACGGCGCGGTGGATGCGGCGGAGACGGAGCGGTTGCGGTGCACACCCGTCATCCCGGACGGGGCGGCGCGAGCCGGAGGCGAGCACCGTTCCGATCGGGGACCTCGTGAGGTGGGCTCCGACTCGTTGCCCAAGGTCCCGGATAGCTTCCCCCGGCCTTCGCCGGGGTCGGCTTCCGGGATGACGGGTGTGTCGAAGCGTCAGGGGTGAGCGGAATGGCTGCCTATTTTCGACCGTCGAGCCTCGCCGAAGCCCTGGCGATCCGCGCACGCCAGCCCGTGACGGTGCTGGCCGGCGGCACCGACGTTTATCCCGCGCGCGCCAACCGCGTCGGCTGGGGCGACATGCGCCGCGACGACATCCTCGACATCAGCGCCATCGCCGACCTGAAGGGCATCGGTGAGGAGCCGGGCCGCTTCCGTTTCGGCTCACTCGCCACATGGGACGAGATGCGCCGGGCTTCCCTCCCGCCCGCCTTCGCCGGCTACCAGAAGGCCGCGCGCGACGTGGGCGGCGCGCAGGTCCAGAACCGCGGCACTCTGGTCGGCAACATCTGCACCGCCTCGCCCGCCGGCGACGGCATTCCCTGCCTCCTGTCTCTGGACGCCGAGGTGGAGCTGGCCAGCGCGCGCGGCCGGCGCGTCGTGCCGATGTGCGAGTTCATCGACGGCTATCGCCACACCGTGTGTGCCACCGACGAGTTGGTCACGGCGATCCTCATACCCAAGCCGCCCGACGGCGCGCGCGGCGATTTCGTCAAGCTCGGCGCGCGGCGCTACCTGGTGATCTCCATCGTCATGGCCGCCGCCGTCCTCACCGCCGACGCGGCCGGCACTGTCGCCCACGCCCGCATCGCCGTCGGAGCCTGCTCGGCCGTTGCGCAGCGCCTGCGGCAGCTGGAGCAGGCCCTGTTGGGACGGCCAATGGCGGCGGCCCCCGATCTCGTCGAGGCCGGCCATTTCGCCCCGCTGTCTCCCATCGACGACGTGCGCGCCAGCGGCGCCTTCCGCGCGGCCGCCGCCGTGGAGCTGGTGCGCGATCTGCTCGCCGGCATCGTCCGCGAGCCGTACCGGAGCGCCGCGTGATGCTCGACAAGGAGACTGGGGGTCAGACCCCTCGCGCAGACGGCACGTTCTTGGCCGCGACGTTGGAGGCGAGGGGTCTGACCCCCTCCGCAACCAGCATCCGCTTCACCCTCAACGGCGAGCCCGTCACGGTCTCTGCGGACCTATTCGCCAGCCTCGCCGGCACGCTGCGCGATCGCCTCGGCCTCACCGGCACCAAGATCGGCTGTGACGCCGGCGACTGCGGCGCCTGCACGGTCCTCATCGACGGCCGCCAGGCCTGCGCCTGTCTCGTTGCCACGGGCCAAGCCGAAGGCGCCGACATCCACACCGTCGAAGGAGCGGGGCCGGACGGCCTGACGGACCGGCTGCGGCGCGCCTTCGTCGCTCACGGCGCCGCCCAGTGCGGCATCTGCACGCCCGGCATGCTGATGGCCGCCGCCGATTGCCTGATGCGCAACCCCGCGCCGTCACGTGCCGAGGTGGAGGATGCACTGGGGGGCGTTCTCTGCCGCTGCACGGGCTACATCAAGATCGTCGAGGCGGTGCTGGACGTCGGGGGTCAGACCCCTCGCGCGGACGGCTCGTTCTTGAACTCTACGCCGGAGGCGAGGGGTCTGACCCCCGGTGGCGCGAGGGGTCTGACCCCCTCTGTCGGCGCCCGCCTTGCGCGCGTCGACGGCTGGGCCAAGGTCAAGGGCATCGACAAGTTCGGCGCAGACGAAGCGCCTGCTGACGCTTTCCATATGCGCGTCGTCCGCTCGCCACATGCGCGCGCAACCTCCGCGCTGGGAGATCTCGACGCCGTCGTGGCGCGAACTCCGGGGCTGTCTGCGATCCTCACACATCGCGACGTACCCGGCGAGAACAGCTTCGGCATCTTCACGCACACCCGCGACCAGCCCGTGCTGGCCGAGGGCCAAGCGCGGTTCCGCGGCGAGGCGGTACTGGCGCTGGTGGGCACACGGGAGGCTGTCGAGGCGCTGAGCGATGCCGATCTGCCGATCTCGTGGACGGTGGAGCCGCCGCTGATCGGTGTCGAGGCCGCCTGCACGCCGGGGGCCCCCGCCGTTCACGCCAGCAGGCCGGACAACGTGCTGGCGACCGGCTTCCTGCAATGCGGCGATGTCGACGCCGCCCGGCCGACGGCCGCCGCCGTGGCCGAGGGTCCGCTCGAGACCAGCTTCGTGGAGCATGCCTACATCGAGCCCGAGGCCGGCTACGCCATGCCTTGCGGGGACAGATTAGAGGTGATGTGCTGCACCCAGGCGCCCTACATGGACCGCGAGGAAACGGCGCGCGTGCTCGGCGTCGCGCCCGACAAGGTGCGCATCCGTCCCACCGCCTGCGGCGGCGGCTTCGGCGGCAAGCTCGACGTGTCCGTGCAGCCGCTCCTCGCAGTGGCGGCACGGGTGACGGGCAAGCCGGTCCGGATCGTCTACACGCGCACCGAATCGATGGCCTCCACCACCAAGCGCCACCCGGCCAAGCTGTGGGCTCGGGCGTCAGCCGACGGGCAGGGCCGCCTCCTCTCCTACGAGCTGGAAGGCAATTTCAACACCGGCGCCTACGCCTCCTGGGGGCCGACCGTCGCGGGCCGCGTGCCGGTGCATGGCTCCGGGCCGTACAAGGTGCCCAACGTGCGCAACCGCGCCCGCGCCATCTACACCAACGAGACGCCGGCCGGCGCCTTCCGCGGCTTCGGCGTGCCGCAGGCCGCGATTGCCCACGAAACGCTCATCGACGACCTCGCAGAGCGGCTCGGCCTCGACCGCTGGCACATCCGCCGCATCAACGCCATCGGCAACGGCGACTCGACTCCGTCCGGACAGCGCCTCGACCACTCGGCCGGGCTGCCTCAATGCCTGGATGCACTGAAAGCGGAATGGCACGCCGCGCGCTACCGCGTGGCCGCCTTCAACGGCTCCCCCGAGGCCTGCGGAGGCCGGCGGCGGCGCGGCGTGGGCATCGGCTGCATGTGGTACGGCTGTGGCAACACGTCGGTTGCCAACCCCTCGACCATGCGCATCGCGCTCGGACGCGATGGCCGCCTCACCCTGTTCAACGGCGCCGTGGATATCGGCCAGGGCTCTTCCACGGTGCTACTGCAGATCGCCGCCGATGCGCTTGGGTTGCCGCCGGAGCGCTTCGACATGGTGGTGGGCGACACCGACCTCACCTTCGACGCCGGCAAGACCTCCGCCTCGCGCCAGACCTACGTTTCCGGCAACGCCGCGCGCCTCGCCGGCGCCGACCTGCGCGCCGGCATCCTGAAGCTCGCCAACGCCGGCCCGGATGCGGTGTTGTCGCTGGTCGGCGCGCGCCTCACCATCGCCGACGGCGAGTCGTCGCGCACCATCGACCTCTCCACCCTCGCCGCCGATGCCGCCGGCGTGGTGCTCGAAGGCATGGGCACCTGGGATCCGCCCGCTACGGCGCTGGACGCCAACGGCCAGGGGAGCCCTTACGGCACCTACGGCTTCGCCGCGCAGATGGCCGAGGTGGAGGTGGACATCCGGCTCGGCACGGCGAGGGTGCTCTCCATCGTCGCCGCGCACGACGTGGGCCGCGCCGTCAACCCGACGCTCACCGAGGGCCAGATTCACGGCGGCATCGCCCAGGGGCTGGGCATGGCACTGATGGAGGAGTATGTGCCCGGCCGTACCGAGAACCTGCACGACTACCTGATCCCCACCGTCGGCGACATGCCGGACATCAAGATCCACCTGATCGAGGACGCCGAACCCACCGGGCCCTACGGTGCAAAGGGCGTCGGCGAGCCGGCCCTGATCGCGACGCCGCCGGCCATCCTCGGCGCCATCCGCCACGCCACCGGCGTCACCGTGCGTCGGGTGCCCGTGCTGCCGCACCGCCTGTGGGCGGCTTTGAACGGGGCGCCGAACGGGGTCAGACCCCTCGCGCGCAGCGTGGAGTTTCATCAAGAGGTTGGAGGCGAGGGGTCTGGCCCCATCTCCGATGAGAGCGCCGCATGAGCGCCGCAGACAAACTCTCCGCCGCCGCTCGCTCGCAGCAGTTCGGCGCTGCCGAGGACGGCGGCATCGTCCGCTGCGACGCCTGCCCGGTGCTGTGCCGCATCCGCCCCGGCCGCGCCGGGGCCTGCGACCGCTACGCCAACCGCGACGGCCATCTGGTGCGGGTCGATCCCGTGCTGCTCCTGGAGAAGGCCATCGACGTCGGAGGCAATGTCATGGCCTTCGCCGAGGCCGAATGGGACGGCAGCCTGCTCGATCCCACACGCACGTTCGTGACGGGCGTCGGCGCCGGCACCACCTATCCCGACTACAAGCCGGCTCCGTTCATCGTCTCGGCCGAGCACGACGGCGTGGACACCGTCACAGTGGTCACCGAGGGCATCTTCAGCTTCTGCGGCGTGAAGGTGAAGATCGACACCGACCGCCATTTAGGGCCCGAGACAGCCGCCGTGCGCGCCGAGGGCGAGCAGGTGGGCCACGTAACCACTGCCGAATACGGCTCGCAGATGCTGTCGCTCGGCGGCGTGCGCCACATCACCGGCGGCTCCAAGAAGGAAGGCAACGTCACCTGCGAGACGCTGCTCGGCCTGTGCGCCGGCGAGGCCGTGACCCTCTCCATCGACCGCGGCCGTGAGGTGGTCGTGCAGGCGGGCCGCGCGCCGATCGTCGACGGCACGCCGGAGCGGCGCATGCGTGTGGGCTGCGGCTCGGCCGCGGTCGGCATCTTCGCCAGGCAGTGGTTCGGGCATGTGGACGAGGTGATCGTTGTCGACGATCACATCACCGGCGTGCTCACCGAGCACCAGGCCGGCCGCGTCCTCCACATGCCTCCGGCCGGCATCCGCGTGCGCGGGCGCCGCTCCACGCCGGGTCGCTACTTCCAGGTCGCCAACCCCGGCCTCGGCTGGGGCGGCACCGACATCACCGACCCCTTGCAGATCATCCACCACATCGACCCCAAAGTGGCACGGCCCGGTTTGCGCCTCCTGATGACCTCGACCACCGGCGAGGATGCGCTCTACTGTGTGCTCGACGAGAACCTGGTGCCGGTGCCCGCCGAGATGCCCGAAGCCGTACGCCACGTCGTGAACCGTATCGGCGAGAACTGCGAGCCTTCGCTGTGCACGGTGCTGTTCATGGCCGGCGCCGGCGGCTCGCTGCGGGCGGGCGTGACAGAGAACCCCGTGCTGCTGACGCGCTCGGTGGCGTCGGGCGAGACGCGCGTTACCATGGGCGGCGCGCCGGTCTACGTGTGGCCCGGCGGCGGCATCACGGTGATGGTGGACGTGACGCGCATGCCCGAGGGCTGCTTCGGCTTCGTGCCGACGCCGGCGCTGGTGGCGCCCATCGAGTTCACTCTGCCGGCCGCGCTTTATGCCCGGCTCGGCGGCCACATCGGCGATGCCGTGCCCGTCGCCGAGGTGCTGGCGGCGGTCGCGCCGGAGGCGCGCGTGGAGGCCTGGCGCGCCGACAATCCGTGGCCGTTCTCGCCCGGCGGGAGCACAAAGCGATGACGGCGACGACCACGGCAAGACGCGGCGCGGCACCGCGGCGGCTCGACGATCCCGCCACCTACCGGTTGGAGGAGCAGATCGGCTTCGTATTGCGCCGGGCGCACCAGAAGGCGACGAGCATTTTCAACGGCGTGATGAGCGGGTTCGGTATCACGCCCACCCAGTTCGCGGCGCTGGCGAGGCTCGATGACGCCGGCCGGGTATCGCAGAACGAACTGGGCCGGCTGACGGCGATGGACCCCGCCACCGTCTGGGGCGTCATCAACCGCCTGATCAAGCAGGGCTACGTGGCCCAATCGCCGGACCCCAACGATGCGCGGCTGGTGATGGTGGAGCTGACCGACGCCGGCCGCAAGGCCACCCTGCGCATGAAGGCCGTGGCCGCCAACGTGTCGCGCGAGACGCTGCGCCCCTTCACCGAGGAGGAGGCCAACCAGCTCCTCGATCTGCTCGGCCGGCTCGGAGGGTAGTGCGATGTTCGCCGATCGCCCGCAGGTTCAAGAACTCACCGGCGGCCGGCTGCATCTGTCGCACGGCCCCATCGACGTCGTGCTGCTCGCCTGGGGCTCGCCCGCCGCGGTCTCGGCCGCCTATGGCGCTGCGGCCCGGCGCTTCGGCGACATCCTGCCGGAGCTGTGCCGCGAGCTTCCGCGCCTGCGCGCGCCCGTGGGCGGCGGCAAGCCGCCCGAGAGCCCCGTGGGCCGCCGCATGGCCGCCGCCTGCTGCCCGTTCGCCGACGTGTTCGTGACGCCGATGGCCGCCGTGGCCGGATCTGTGGCGGATGAACTGATGGCAGTCATGCTGGGCGCGGCGGCATTGGAGCGGGCCTATGTCAACGACGGCGGCGACATCGCCGTCCACTGCGCGCCCGGTGCCGCCCTCGACATCGGCGTCGCCGGCGCGTTCGGGCGCGGCCCGCTGCCGCGGCTGAACGGCAGCCTGCGCATCCGCCACGGCGACGGCGTCGGCGGCATCGCCACCTCCGGCGCCCGCGGCCGCTCGTTCTCGCTCGGCATCGCCGATTCTGTCACGGTACTGGCGGCGGACGCGGCCACGGCCGACGCGGCGGCAACGCTCATTGCCAACGCCGTCGATATCGAGCACCCGGCCATTGTCCGCCGGCCCGCCTCGGCCCTCGACCCGGACAGCGATCTCGGCGACCGCCTGGTCACGGTTGCCGTGGGCGCGCTGCCGCGCAGCGCGGTGCTCGCGGCGCTGGAGGCGGGGCGCCAGCGAGCCGCGGACTATCTGGCACGCGGTTTGATTGTCGATACGGTGCTCATGCTGCAGGGTGAGGCGGTGGCGCCTGATGCCGGACCGCCTGTAGGTTGGGTCGAGGCGAAGCCGAAGACCCAACGCCTGCAGGGTATCGAACGTATGGGTCTGCGCCTCGCTTGACCCAGGGGATCGGGCCGCACGGCACGCACAACGCCGCCCGCGCCGTAGCAGAAGGGACATTGCCATGAACGATGCGAAGAGGAAGCTGACCGCTCTGAAACGTACCGCCGTCTCCCGCCGCACCGCGCTGCAAGGCCTCGGCGCCGCCGGGCTCGCGACGGCGGCGGCCCAGCTTGGTCCGGGCGCGGTGCGCTACGCGCAGGCGCAGCCGTCGCGGCCGTTCAAGCTCGGCTTCCAGGTGCACCGCACGGGTATCGGCGCCGCCTACGGCCGCTGGTACGAGCGCACCGTCAGGGCGGCGGTGACGGAGATCAACGCCAAGGGCGGCATCGCCGGGCGGCCGGTGGAGATCGTGGCCGAGGACGACGGCACCGATCCCAAGCGTGGCGCCGAGGTGGTGGAGAAATTCGCCACCCAGCACGGCGTCGACATCGCCTTCGGCACGCTGTTCAGCCACGTGGTGATGGGCGCGGCGCCGCGCGCTGGCGAGCTGAAGCTGCCCTACTACGTGGTAAGCGAGGGCTATCACGTGGCCTCCGGGGCCCTGAACCGCTACACCTTCCAGCCCGGCATCACCGACGTGCGCTCGCAGGTGTCCTCGATGGCGCCGTGGGTGGCCGACAAGCTTGGCAAGAAGGTCACCATGATCTTCCCCGACTATGCCTTCGGGCACGATCACCGCGACTATTTCTCCGCCGCCATCAAGGGCCAGGGCGGACAGGTCGTGGAGCTCATCCCAATCCCCCCGACGGAGACGTCGTACACCAAGTATTTCCCTAGAATTCCCTCGTCCACCGAGGTGCTCTACCATGTGATGGTCGGCCCTGGCGTGCTCACCTTCGTCAAGGAGCTGGGCGAACATTTTGGGCAGAAGCGGCCGCAGATCTTCGGCTTTATCGACTCGCTTGAAGCCGTGGCGCTCACCAGCCCGGGCCTGGAATTCCTGGAGGGCACCTACTTCTGGGAGGGCTTCCCCCGCTATGCCCAGACCAGTCAGACGCCCTACGACAAGTTCTACCGCCAGAAGGTGGGCGTCAACGACGCCGGCGCGCTCGCCGGCGACCCCAAGGATGTCTCCACCTACTCGCACATGTTCGGCTGCTGGGAGACGCTCTACATCATCAAGCAGGCGATCGAGGCGTCGGGCTACCGCTCCGCCGCGGACAAGGCCAAGCTGATCGAGGCCACCGAGGCCATCGCCACCATCCCCGAGAACAACGAGCACCCGCAGGGCGACAAGGTGTTCAACGGCAAGATGCACCAGGTGTTCGGCCACCAGAACATCTCGCAGGTGGAGAAAGGCCGGCTCAAGGTCGTGCACCGCACGTCGATCCAGGACGGCCTCTACGAGAACAGCACGGACTATACGAAGATGGCGCTGTAGGGCGGGTTAGGCCGAAGGCCGTAACCCGCCCTTGCACAGGTGAAAACGGACGCCATTGAACACGGCGGATTACGGGCTTCGCCCTAATCCGCCCTACGGTCTCCCCATGGACTTCGGACCGCATCTGTTTCTCGCCGTGCTGGAAGGCACGGTGACGGCCGCCGTGCTGGCGCTGACCGCGCTCGGCCTCTCTTTGGTGTTCGGCGTCATGCGCGTGGTCAACGTGGCGCACGGCGAGTTCTTCATGCTGGGTGCCGTGCTGGCGTGGTGGTTCTCCAGCCTCGTCTCGGGCAGCCCTGCGCTGGGCTTCCTCCTCGCCCTGGTACTGAGCCCGCTGGTCGTCGGCGCCGTGGCGCTGCTGTGCGAGCGCACCGTGCTGAGGCGCGTCAACTACGACCCGGAGGCCACCATCGTGGCCACCATCGGGCTCCTCTACATCATCCAGCAGCTGGCGCTCACCTTCTACGGTCCCGACGCGCGGCCGGTGCCGGCGCCGATCAGCTTCCGCATCCAGTTCCCGTGGTTCGGCTATTCCGGCTACAAGCTGGTGGTGGTGGCCGCATCCGCGGCTCTGCTTGTCGGCGCCTGGCTGGTGCTGACGCGCACCCGGCTCGGTCTCGTGATGCGTGCCACGCAGCTCGACCGCGAGACGGCGCAGGCCTTCGCCATCCCCGTGGACCGCGTCTATGCCATGGTGTTCGCCCTGGGTGCCATGCTGGCCGCCGTCGCGGCGGTGCTGATCGTGCCGATCCAGCAGGCCCACTACCTGATGGGCCTCGACCCGCTGCTGTTGTCGTTCATCGTCGTCATCATCGGCGGCCTCGGCAGCATCCTCGGGACGGTGGTGGCCGCGGTCATCGTGGGCCTGAGCGACGGCATCGTTTCGGTGTTCTTCTCGCCTACGCTCGCCAAGATCCTGGCAACGCTGCTGGTGGCGCTGGTGCTGGTGGTGCGCCCCCAGGGCCTGTTCGGCGAGGCGCCGCGGTGAGCCTCTCCGGCCGCATAGGCAGCGTCCGCGGCGCTCTTCCCGAGCGCTGCGCCTGGCTCGCCGACCGCGGCCTGCTTCTGCACGTGGGCGTGCTCGCGGCGTTGCTCCTGGCCCAGCTTGGCTTGAGCGACTACGCCATCCTCAGCCTCGCCCGTGTCATGGTATTGGCGGTCTACGCCGTCGGCTACAATGTCCTGTTCGGCTATACGGGGCTCCTGAGCCTGGGCCACGCCATGCTCTTCGCCGCCGGCCTCTATGGCGCCGGCCTGTCGGCAGCGCACCTCTCGCTCGGCGCACCCGCAGCGTTCCTGCTGGGCATCGGCGCCGGCTTCGCCGTGTCCGTTGCCATCGGCCTCATCGTACTCCGCACGTCCGGCGTGGCCTTCATGATCGTCACCTTGATGTTCGCCCAGGCCGGCTATCTCGCCTCGCTCTATTTCGCCGCCTACACGCGCGGCGACGAGGGCTTGGCGCTGAGCGGCGACATCCGCCGCGCGGTGCTGCCCGGCGGCCTGTCGCTGGACCTGGCCAACCCGGTCGTGCGCTACAATCTGGCGCTGGCACTGCTGGCCGTCGCGGTGCTCGCCTGCCTGACACTGGTGCGTTCGGGGCTCGGCCGGGTGCTCGTCGCCATCCGGGAGAACGAGGTGCGCACGCGCATGCTGGGCTACGACACCCAGGCCAACAAGCTCCTCGCCTTCGTCGTGTCCGGCACCCTCGCGGCGGCGGCGGGCGCCGCCTACGCGCTGCTGTTCGCCTACGTCGGCGCCACCTTCGCCTCCATCCAGTACTCCATCCTGCCGCTGCTCTGGGTGCTGCTCGGCGGCGCCGGCACCGTGCTCGGGCCGCTGGTCGGCACGCTCCTGATGTTCTACCTGGTGGATATCGCCAGCGAGCAGACCTCCGCCTACATGCTGGTCGTCGGCGTGGCCCTGCTGGTGC
>DATBKR010000299.1:0-12562 GCA_036555805.1 Hyphomicrobiaceae bacterium
CGTCCCGAGCCTCGCGTCGCCCGCGTCGAGCCGCGGCGTGCCGGACGGCGAGATCGCGCGCAGGAAGCCAGTGCGGTGCTCGATCGCGTCCGGAGAGGCGGTGAAGCCCTCCCTGGCGAGCCGCGCGGCGATCACGCCGGATTGGGCCGTGCGTCCGGCATGGAAGGACTTCGTCATGGTTCCGAAGTTGGCGACGAGGCCCGCGGCCATGGAGGCGCTGAGCGCGATGGCGTGCGCGGCCCGCTCCTCGTCGAGCTGGTGCAGACGCGCGCACGCAGCGGCGGCGGCGGGCGCGCCGTAGAGCCCCGTCGGGTGGAAGCCGCGGTCGTGCAGCGCGCCGGGCTCCAGGGCCTGCAACAGCGCCCACAGCTCGTAGCCCGCGACGTAGGCCGCAACCATCTCCGCGCCGCTGCTGCCGCGGGCCCATCCTTCCGCAAGGATGGCCGGGGTGAGCACCGTGCTCGGATGGCCGGCCAGCGCCACGTCGTCGTAGTCGAGCACGTGGGCGGCCACGCCGTTCACCAGCGCCGCATCCGGGGCGGAGAGGTTGCGGCCGGACGGGACCTCCGGGGCGCCCTCGTTGCTGGTCGAGGCCGGCACGAGCTTCGCGACGATGCGCGGTGCGGGCTCGCCGGCGCCGGCGATCATCACGCCGACGCAATCGGCGATGCCGGTGCGGGCGGCGTCGATGCAGCGCCCGGGCAGCGTTGCGGCATCGATCGCGGCGACGAACTGGGCGGCCTGGCCGGCGAGCGTCATCATGGCATTCTCCGTGTTGTGCAAGGTCTTGCGCGTCGTCCTGATTCACAGCCCGTCACGCGGCGGTGTGGATCGGAACCGTGACGGTCCTCACGAGCTGCAGCCCGTCGCGCAGGCCGACCTCGCGCACCTCGGCTCTCTGGATCATGGGCTTTCTCCTCAGCGTCCCCGGAAGACCGGCTTGCGCTTCTCGTTGAAGGCATTGACGCCCTCGCGCCGGTCCTCGGTCGGCACCGTGCGGTTGTAGGCCTCGATCTCGAAGGCCAGACCGTCCCACAGCGACATCTGCATCCCGCGCTGCACCGCCTGCTTGGCCTGGCGGACGGAAATGGGTGCGTTCTCCGCGATGCGCCGCGCCGTCGCGAGCGCCTCCTGCATGAGCCTGGCAAGCGGCACGAGGGTGTTGACGAGGCCCCATCTCTCCGCCTCCACGGCGGTAAAGGGCTTTCCGGTCAGGATGATCTCCTTGGCGCGGCGCATGCCGACGGCGCGCGGCAGGGTCTGCGTTCCGCCGGCGCCCGGCATGATGCCGAGCGTCACTTCGGTGAGCGCGAAGCGCGCGTTGTCCGAGGCGTAGACGAAGTCCGCCGCCGCGGCCAGCTCGCAGCCGCCGCCGTAGGCCGCGCCGTTGACCGCGGCGATCACCGGCAGCGGGCATGCCAGGATCGCTCGCAGCATGCGCTCGAAGATGGCGTGCTGCGCGGCCCACGCTTCGTCCGTCATGCCGCGCCGCTCCTTGAGGTCGCCGCCGGCGCAGAACGCCTTGTCGCCGGCGCCGGTCAGCACGATTGAGCGCACATCGTCGAGGGCGACCTGGAAGGCCTCGAACAGCTCCATCAGGTCGAGTCCCATCTGCGTGTTCATCGCATTGGAGGCCTGCGGGCGGTTGAGCGTCACCACCAGCACCTGCCGGTCCTGCCGGTCCAGCGTCAGCGTCTCGTAGGTCTGGGCCATGCGGACACGCTAGTCGGCCGGCGGAGCGCGTCAAGGAAACGTTTCATCGGCGGCTACGACCTGTCCATCGCGTTTGTCGGCAACGAGCACGGCGCCGTTGTCGATGGCCACGCGCCGGCCCCGTCGCCTGGGCCTCGGCGTCGAGCGGGGATGGCCATGCCAACGCCGCCTCGTTCTTCTTCTTCGACGCGTCGGGAGAGGGCCCGCCGGTGCTCCGCTTCGGGTGCCGTGCCCCGCGCCTGCTCATCCGTCGGAAATGGAACATGTGCACCATCAGATAGCGGACCGTAGCGAAATCGCGACAACGCTTTTCCCAATCGCGCGCGGCATACGCGCAACGACGTTTCGCATTTGATGCGCTCCGCGACTCTGGCACCTGATCGCTGCGTTTCGAAAGGTGCGAGCTTCAGACGGTTCGTTCGAGAGGGATATCGATGCCTGCTTGCCATGAGAAGCGGTGGTTGAGACTTGCCATCGGGGCGTGGGCGGTGCTGGGCGCAACGGCCACGGCATTGAGCGCCGACCTGGGCTCCGGCCCGCCACCCGTCCGCGAAGAGCAGGCGTTGCCGCGTCCGTGGACCCTGAGCTTCACGCCCTACGGCTGGCTGCCGGGCCTCAACGGCAGCACAACCGTCAGGGGACGCACAACCGACATAGACGCCGATCCCATCGAGGTCGTGGATCATATCCATGGCCTGCCCTGGATGAGCTATGCCGAGGCGCGCAACGGCCGATTTTCCCTCTACAACGACATCGTCTACGCACCGCTTGGCGTCGGCGGCAGCGCGACGAGGTCATTCGACCGTACCTCGGTCGGTGCCACGCTCGGCGTGGACATTCGCCAGACGATCGTCGAGGCCGGCGCCACCTATGAGTTGGGTCGGTGGTGGTCGGGCGGCACGAGCGGTCTCGTTCCCCTTGCCGGCTACACCGCCATCGACCTGCTGGCCGGGGCACGCTACTGGCGCCAGGACGTGGACATCAATCTGGCCCTGACGGGCACCCTCGATGTCGCCGGACTCACCTTGTCGCGAACTCGGGCCATTGCGCGAGCCGGCGACGTCGACTGGGTCGATCCCCTCGTCGGGTTGCGACTTCGCCACCAGCTCGCGCCCGGCCAGGAGCTGGTGCTGCGGGGCGACATTGGCGGCTTCGACGTGGGCAGCCAATTCTCCTGGAACGCGCTGGCCGCTTACAGCTTTCAAATCGGGACCTACTACGGCATGACCTATTCCGGCGTGATCGGCTACCGCGCCTTGAGCGTCGACTTCGAAAAGGGTTCGGGTGTGAGCAGGTACGAGTATGACGTGATCCAGCACGGGCCGCTTGTAGGCCTGACGGTGAGTTTCTAGGCGACCCGCCTGCTGCGCTCCACAATCGTAGCAGAAGGCAGGCGCCACTGCGGATACGGCGCCTAGCGCTCGACCTTGGTTTTGGGCTCCAGGCTGGCGTAGTAGGCAGCCAAGTCCTCCATGTCGTCGTCCGTCAGGTGGCGCATGACGACGGTCATCATCTCGTTCTTGCGGGTGCCGCTCCTGTAGTCGCGCATGGCGGCGACGAGGTACTCCTGGACCTGGCCGGCGAGATGCGGCGCGCCGGGGACCTTGGCGAGGCCGTCCAGACCATGGCAGGCTTGGCACTGCAGGGCCTTCTGGCGGCCCCGTGCCGCGTCCTGGGCCGCCACGCCGCCTGCCGCAGCCATGGTCGCCGCGCCGAGTGTGGCTGCTGCCAGCCAGCGCAGGCCCCAGCGTCGGCCCGTGTCGCGGGCGCTCTCCCCGCAGGCGGGGAGAGCGCTGCGCCGTCGGCTATTCGCCATAGGAGATGCGGTAGATGGCGCCCACGAGGTCGTCCGAGACAAGGAGCGAGCCGTCGGCGAGCTGCGCCACGTCCACTGGCCGTCCCAGATACTCGCCGCCGGCCGTAAGCCACCCCTCGGCGAAGGCCTCCGTCTTGTCGGCGGTGCCGTCCTCCTTGAGGCTCGTGAACATCACACGTGCGCCCACCGGCTTGGTGCGGTTCCAGGAGCCGTGCTGGGCCGAGAAGATGCCGCCGCGGTATTTCGCCGGGAACTGGCTGCCCGTGTAGAACTTCATGCCGAGGTCGGCGGCGTGCGCCGCCATCTCCACTTCCGGGTACACCACGTCGGCCGGCGGGGTTTCGGCCTTGTACTCCTCGGTGCGCACCTTGCCGCCGCCGAACCAGGGGAAGCCGAAGTTCTGGCCCGGCTTGGTGGCGCGGTTGAGCTCGCCGGGCGGGATGTCGTCGCCCATGCCGTCCACCTGGTTGTCGGTGAACCACAGCGTGCCGTCGCCGGGGTTGAAGTCCATGCCCACCGAGTTGCGCACCCCGCGCGCGAACACCTCGCGGTTCTTGCCGTCGCGGTCCATGCGGACGATGCCGCCCATGCCGACCTTGCCGTAGAGGCCGAGCTTTCCCTGGGCCGGCACGTTATAGGGCTGGCCGAGCGTGATGTAGAGCTTATTGTCGGGCCCGACCCGGCACACGCGCGCGGTGTGGTTGAAGCTCTCCTCCTCCCGTGGGATGAGCTCGCCCTGCTTGACCACGTTGAAGGCCGCCACGTCGGTGCTCTCGTAGAAGAACTCGGCGGCCGGGTATTCCAGCACGCGGTTCTGCTCGGCGATGTAGAGGAAGCCGTCCTTGGAGAAGCACGGCCCGTTCGGGATCTTCATGGCGAGCGAGGCGCCGAACACCTTGACCTCGTCGGCTACGCGGTCCTTGTCGCGGTCGGTTACGGCGTAGACTTTGCTCTTGCGGGTGCCGACGAACAGCACCACGCCCTGCGGCCCGACCGCCATATGGCGGGCGTCGGGAACGATGGCGTAGAGCCTGATCTTGAAGCCTGCGGGCAGCTTGATCTTGGTCAGCACCCGGTTGATGGCATCGGCCTTCGCCCCGGTCTGCGGGACGGTGGGCACGTCGAGCGACGCACCGGTGACCTTGAAGTCGGAGAGCTTCTCCAGGGTGCCGGCACCCTGCGCCTGGACCAGCGCCGGGAGCGCAAAGAGGGCTACCGCCAGCGAGGTGGCGAGCCTGACGCGCGTGTGCATGCAAGTCCTCCCCAAGATTGATTGCGTTATGTGCGATCGCTGCGGATCGCCGCGCAGGAGGCGCGGACGCGCACCAACGATCCCGGTTCACCGTAGAGCAATTTCGAGCAAATTGGTGGCAACGCGGCGCGATGGGCGGGATGCAGAGTTGCGGGATCCTGCTGCCTTGCGCTCAGGTCGGCACGGTGCGTACCTTTTGCACGGGAAGGCGTCGCGCGGCACGCGCGTTCGCTTTCGGGCACTGCGGCGGCTATGATCGGCGCATGACCAACCTGTTCGAAGCCGCGGGGATGGAGGAGGAGGCGCCGCGCCCCCTCGCCGATCGCCTGCGGCCCAGGACGCTTGCCGAGGTCGTCGGCCAGGACCACCTGGTGGGCCCCGACGGCACCCTCACGCGCATGCTCAAGAGCGGGCGCGTGCAGAGCATGATCCTGTGGGGGCCGCCCGGCTCGGGCAAGACCACGGTAGCGCGCCTGCTGGCGGACGCCACCCACCTCGCCTTCGAGCAGCTCTCCGCCATCTTCTCGGGCGTGCAGGACCTGCGCAAGGCGTTCGAGCGCGCCAAGGCCCGCCGCCAGACCGGCAAGGGCACGCTGCTGTTCATCGACGAGATCCACCGCTTCAACCGCGCCCAGCAGGATGGGTTCCTGCCGCACATGGAGGATGGCACCATCACGCTGGTCGGGGCGACCACGGAGAACCCTTCGTTCGAGCTCAACGGCGCGCTGCTCTCGCGCGCGGTGGTGCTGACGTTCCATCGCCTCGACGAGGGTGCGCTGCAGAAGCTGCTGGCCCGCGCCGAGGCCGAGGAGGGCCGGCCGCTGCCGCTGGACGCCGATGCACGCGCCGCGCTCATCGCCATGGCCGACGGCGACGGACGCACGGTGCTCAACATGGCCGAGGAGGTGTTCGGTGCGCTGGCTGCGGGCGCGCAGGCGATCGGCCGCGAAGCGCTGGCCGGGCTCGTGCAACGGCGGGCGCCGCTCTACGACAAGTCGCGCGACGGGCACTACAACCTGATCAGTGCGCTGCACAAGTCGGTGCGCGGCTCCGACCCGGACGCGGCGCTCTACTGGCTCGCACGCATGCTCGACGGCGGCGAGGACCGCCTCTACGTCGCGCGCCGGCTGGTGCGCATGGCGATCGAGGACATCGGCCTGGCCGACCCGCAGGCCGTGGTGCAGGCGCTGGCCGCCAAGGACGTGTTCGATTTCCTGGGCAGCCCCGAGGGCGAGCTGGCGCTGGCGCAGGCCGTGGTCTACCTCGCCACGGCGCCCAAGTCGAACGCGGCTTACGCGGCCTTCGGCGAGGCCATGCGTGCCGCCAAGGAGGCCGGCAGCCTGGCGCCGCCCAAGCACATCCTCAACGCGCCCACCAGACTCATGCGCGAGGAGGGCTACGGCGCGGGCTATGCCTACGACCATGCCGCGCCGGAAGGCTTCTCGGGCCAGAACTACTTCCCCGACGGCATGCCCCGCCGGCAGTTCTACACCCCCGCCGGCCGCGGCTTCGAGGCGGAGATCAAGAAGCGGCTGGAGCACTGGGCCAACCTACGATTACGATGGTGTGCCATGCTCATCACCCTGCGTCCCGCTACTGCCGACGATCTGCCGTTCGCTCGCAGCCTCTACCTCGACAACATGCGCGAGGTGTCGCAGCGCACCGGTTTCGCCTGGGATGAGCCGCGGCAGACGGCCGGCTTCGACGCGCGGTTCGTGGCCGACGAGGTGAGTATTATCCTGCTCAACGGTGCGGACATCGGCTGGCTGCAGATCGCAGAGAGTGAAAGGGAGCTTTTCCTCAAGCAGTTCTTCGTCCATCCCGATCATCAGCACCAAGGCATTGGCACCGGACTGCTGCAGAACCTCGTCAACCGCGCCGCGCAGGCCGGCAAAGTCATCACGCTCGGTATCGTGAAGGGCAATCCCGCCCGGTCGCTCTACGAACGCCACGGCTTTCACGTCACGTCCGAGGACCGCTACAAGGTCTACATGGCGCTTGAGCCATAGCGCCCGGCACACTGGCCATCGCACGCCGAATGCCATCGTCCCCGCGCAGTGGCACCGCAGCGCTCCGTGCTGCGTCCGAACGTGCGGGTGGCAAGGGATCGCCGAGCGCAGCCCGCCGCAATACAAGTCGGGGCATGCGCCGGTCAGAAGAGTGCGGCCGCAGCCGCACGTCAAGCCAGGTGCGCCGCCGTCAGACGGACTCCTTCAGCTCCTTGGCGGCGCGGAAGGCGACCTTCTTGCTGGCCTTGATCTTGATGGCCTCGCCGGTGGCGGGGTTGCGGCCCATGCGCGCCGGGCGCTTGCGCACCTGCAGAATCCCCAGGCCGGCGATGCGGATGCGGGCACCCTTCTTCAGGTGCTTGGTGATGGCGCCGACCATCTCTTCCAGCATGCCCTGGACTTGCTTCTTCGGCAGCTCGTGCGACTCCGACAGGGTCTCGGCGAGCTGGCGCAAGGTGACGGTCTCCACCTTTGCGGCTGCGGTTGTGGTCGAGTTTGCGGCCATGGGCAGTCTCCCTCAGGGAACGATGATGCCAGCGCCTAGCATAAGTCGAACGCGCAAAACCAGCCTGTTTTGCGGAAATATGCATGAAATCGGCGGTTGCAAGCCCGGATCCTGGCCTCAGCGCCTCCCTTGCCGCCCTCAGAACCGGCATCGGCAAGGTCATCGCCGCACTCGCGACGCCAATCTATTGCCTACTGCCTATTGCCTACTGCCAGAGTGCCAGACCCGGGCCAGACCCTGCCGGCTGGCCCCACTTCGGGGGAGAGAGAACAAATGTTGTGGTCATCGGTGCCGCAGCTGCGCTGGCACGTCGCGCAGCAGGTTCTTGTGACTTGGCTCGCGCTCGCCGCCATGGCGGCGCTGTTCTGGTACCAGCCGACGATCGTGCGCTATATCCACGAGCTGGCGTTCGGGCAAGGCTTCGTGCAGAGCGACTACGACGCGCATGTGTTCGCGCATTACTTCTCCTACGGCTGGTGGTCGCTTCTCATCGCCTGGGGCTCGCTTGAGGTTGGCGGCTTCATGCTGGTCTGGCGCTACAAGGCCAAGCCCGACCAATATCCCGAGTTCCAGGCGCGCCTGAAGCGGCTCGCCGAGGAGGCGGGCGTGCGTCCGCCGACGCTGATCGTGCTGCGCGGCATGGGACGCATCCTCAACGCCGCGGCGACACAGAGCATCCTGACCGGGCCCAAGGTCGTGGTGATGGGCGATATCGTCGAGACGCTGACCGAGTCCGAGGAGACCTACGTCACGGCGCACGAGCTGAGCCATATCAAGCACCTCGACATCGTGGCGGGCGTGTTTATTGGCGCAGGTAACAGTGCCATCGCCATTCAGAAATGGGCGATCGTCACCACGATGGCCTACGATCTCATCACGTACGGCTGGCGCACGCTCGTCTACCTGGCGGCCACCTGGGCGGCGCTGTCTGCGACCCACACCCTCTACAAGCTGCTGGCGGCGGCCCATTCCAGGGCGCGCGAATACCTGGCCGACGTGGGCGCTGTGCAGATCGCCGGCTGGGATGGCCGGGTGGCGCTGATCACCGGGCTCGCCCGCATCCACCATGCGCTCACCCGGTGGCGCCCCTTCATGATCTTCCGCCGCACCGGCACGGTGTTCAGCACGCACCCCGACATCGAGGACCGGGCCCAGGCCCTGGCCCTGAAGCCCAGGGTGCTGGCGGACGGCAACGTGCAGGTGGGCGAGGTGGTGATCGCCGCCTGAGCCGGGGCCCGCGCGGTTGCGGACGAAAGCCGCCGTCGACCTCGTCGGGACCCGCCCCGGTGTTGCAGGCCCGCCGCGACCGCACGGCGGCTCCGTCTGCCCAGCACTCACTCGAGCTGGGTGACCTGCGCAGCCATGTCGGGCACGAGCTGCACGCGGTAGCGCGCATTCCCGCACTGCAGGAACCAGACCGTCTCGTTGGGCCTGGACGCCGGCCGGTCGCGCGTGGCGGTGACCGGCGTGCTGCAGGCGTAGCCCTGGCTGCGGATCTGCGCCGCGATGATGTCGGCGGGCACGTCCTCGGCGAGGCCCGCGAGCGCCGACAGGCAGGTGAGCGCGGCGGCTGCGGCGACATCGGCCGGGAGCCGTCGCAGCATGGACAATTTGCGCCTCGGGCGCGGCGTGCGTGAAGCGCTCATCCCGACCGCCGGTTGGGTCTGCCTGTTGAAGGTCCAGAAACCATGCCAGGCGTGTGCCAGCCGGCAGAACGGGGGGCTATCGGGGTTTCTACGGGTTTATGCAGGCGCGAACGCGTGAGGATGCCCGCCGACCGTCACATTGACCGGGCGTTGCGGGGCTGTGACGCTTGCCCGCGACGCCTGCGACGATTGCCTCCGTTTGACACCGGCGCGGGCAACGGCCAAACCCTTCGGGTGTTTTTCCCGATCGATTGCAAAGGAGGCCGGCTTGGCACGTTTCGAGAACATTCTGGGCACGGTGGGCAACACCCCGGTCGTCCGGATCAATAGACTGGCCCCTCCGGGGGTGAACCTGTTCGTCAAGGTGGAGGCGTTCAACCCGCTGGGCTCCGTGAAGGACCGCCTGGCGCTGGGCGTTATCGAGGCGGCGGAGAAGGCGGGCGAGCTGAAGCCCGGCCAGACGGTGATCGAGGCGACCAGCGGCAACACCGGCATCGGGCTGGCCATGGTGTGCGCGCAGCGGGGCTATCCGCTGGTTGTGACGATGGCCGAGCAGTTCAGCGTGGAGCGCCGCAAACTGATGCGCTTCCTGGGCGCCAAGGTGGTGCTGACGCCGCAGGCGCAGCGCGGCCTCGGCATGGTGGTGAAGGCGGTCGAACTCGCCAAGACGCACGGCTGGTTCCTCACGCGCCAGTTCGAGAACGAGGCCAATCCGGATTTCCACTCCCGCACCACGGCGCGCGAGATCGTCGAGGACTTCAAGGGCGAGCGGCTCGATTACTGGGTGACCGGGTACGGTACCGGCGGCACGCTGAAGGGCGTGGCGCGCGTGCTGGCCAAGGAGATGCCCGACACCAGGATCATCGTGTGCGAGCCCGAGGACGCCCAGCTCCTGGCGAGCGGCGTGGGGCAGGCGCGCAACGAGGACGGCTCGCCGTCGGCCGGCCATCCCGCCTTCAAGCCGCATCCCATGCAGGGCTGGACGCCGGACTTCATCCCCAAGATCACCGGCGATGCCGTCGCCATGAAGCTGATCCACCGGCTCGTGCCGGTGCCGGGCGCGGCGGCCATCCGCATGAGCCAGGAGCTGGCCACCAAGGAAGGCATCTTCGTGGGCATCTCCTCCGGCGCCACCTTTGCCGGGGCCCTGCGCATCGCCGCGGAGGCGCCGCGGGGCGCCAACATCCTCGCCATGCTGCCCGATACCGGCGAGCGCTACCTCTCCACGCCGCTGTTCGCCAGCGTGCCGGCCGACATGACGGAGGAGGAGCTTGAAATCTCCCGATCCACGCCGTCCGCGCAGTTCGCGTAGGTGTCAGACCCTCCGGGTCTGACACCATTGCGCAAACGGTATTGGACGCACCGTGCCCGACATCGAGGGGGAGCCACGGTGTCTGACCCGGAGGGTCAGACACCTGCCTACGCGCCGGCCTGCTGCTCCTTGGCCTCGGCGCGCTCCCTGTCCTCCTTGCCCTTGGCCGACTCGTCGCGGTCAACCAGCTCGATCACGGCCACGGGCGCGGAGTCGCCATAGCGGTAGCCGGCCTTGATCACGCGCGTGTAGCCGCCGGCGCGGTCCTTGTACCGGGGGCCGAGGATATCGAACAGCTTCTTGACCATGGCCTCGTCGCGCATGCGCGAGGCAGCGATGCGGCGCGAGTTGAGATCGCCGCGCTTGGCCAGCGTGATGTACTTGTCGACCACGCGCTTCAGGTCCTTGGCCTTGGGCAGCGTGGTGACGATCTGCTCGTGGCGGATCAGCGAGGCCGCCATGTTGGAGAACATGGCCTGGCGGTGACCGGGGGCGCGGCTGAAGCGCCGCCCCAGCTTGCGGTGTTGCATGACTTACCCTTTCGTTGTCGGCGGCGAGGTTCTGTGGCCTCGTCTTCGTGAAATCGTGAAATCGCCAAGTCGTGAAATCGATTTCACGATCTCACGACTTCACGACCTCACGCACTCAATACTGGTCCTCGTACCGCTTCGCCAGCTCCTCGATGTTCTCGGGCGGCCAGTTCGGCACCTCCATCTGCAGGTGCAGGCCCATGCTGGCCAGCACCTCCTTGATCTCGTTGAGCGACTTGCGCCCGAAGTTGGGCGTGCGCAGCATCTCCGCCTCGCTCTTCTGGATCAGGTCGCCGATGTAGACGATGTTGTCGTTCTTCAGGCAGTTGGCCGACCGCACGGACAGCTCCAGTTCGTCCACCTTCTTCAAGAGCGCGGCGTTGAACGGCAGCGGATGCGGCTCGGCAGCCTCCACCTGCTTGGTCGGCTCCTCGAAGTTGACGAACACCGCGAGCTGGTCCTGCAGGATGCGGGCGGCCAGCGCCACCGCGTCCTCCGCCGTCACCGAGCCGTCGGTCTCCACCGTCATGGTCAGCTTGTCGTAGTCGAGGATCTGGCCCTCGCGGGTGTTCTCGACCTTGTAGGAGACCTTCTTCACCGGGCTGTAGAGGCTGTCCACCGGGATCAGACCGATGGGCGCGTCGTCGGGACGGTTGCGCTCCGACGGTACGTAGCCCTTGCCCATGGCGGCGGTGAACTCCATGCGGATCGACGCGCCCTGGTCGAGGGTGCAGATGACGTGATCGGGGTTGAGGATCTCGACCTCGGAGCTGGCCTCGATGTCGGAGGCCTTGACCTGCCCCGGCCCCTCCTTCTTGAGCACCATGCGCTTGACGCCCTCGGAGTGGAGCCTGAGCGCGATCTCCTTGATGTTGAGGATGATGTTGGTCACGTCCTCGCGCACGCCGGGGATCGAGCTGAACTCGTGCAGCACGCCGTCGATGTGGACGCTGGTGATGGCCGCGCCCTGCAAAGAGGAGAGCAGCACGCGGCGCAGGGCGTTGCCGAGCGTCATGCCGAAGCCGCGCTCCAGCGGCTCGGCCACCATGGTCGCCGTCCTGTCCTTCTGCCGGCCGGCCTCGACTTGCAGCTTGCTCGGCCGGATCAGGTCTTGCCAGTTCTTGTGCAGTATGTTCGCCACGTTAGGCCTCATATCTTGCTGGGGTCGGAGCGCTGCCCCGGGGTGAGGCCGGGATCGCTCCTCCGCTCTTGCTCGAACGAAACTCGCGCCGGCGCTCACACCCGGCGGCGCTTGCGGGGACGGCAGCCGTTGTGGGGGATGGCTGTCACGTCCCTGATCTGGGTAATCTGGAAGCCCACGCTCTGCAGCGCGCGCAGCGCCGACTCGCGCCCCGAGCCGGGCCCCATGACTTCCACCTCGAGCACCTTCATGCCGTGCTCCATCGCCTTCTTGCCGGCGTCCTCCGCGGCCATCTGGGCCGCATACGGGGTGGACTTGCGCGACCCCTTGAAACCCATGGAGCCCGACGACGACCAGGCGATGGTGTTGCCCTGCGCGTCGGTGATGGTGATCATGGTGTTGTTGAAGCTGGCGCTGACGTGCGCGATGCCGGAGGTGATGTTCTTGCGCTCGCGCCGGCGCGGCTTGGCGCGGCTCGCTTGCTGCTGCTCTTTGGCCATCTCAGGTCGACTCCACGAATCTTAGGACTTCCGCGCCGCGGGGGCCGGAGCACGCTCTCGTTCATTGTGCCGAAGGCGACGGCTGCATCAGGTCGCCTTCTTCTTGCCGGCGATCGGCTTCGCCTTGCCCTTGCGGGT